>QJYK01000083.1 GCA_003248075.1 Gemmatimonadota bacterium
AACCTCGAGAGCGACCTCGTCTGGGCGCTCTTCAACTCGGATGCGGCCGCGCAGGAGAGCTGGGACAAGCTCGACCCCAACAGCCAGGACCTTCTTCGCGGCTACGCGCGCGGCGTCGACCGCTACCTGACCGAGACGGGCGTCGACGCGCTCCCCACACCCTGCCGCAGCGCTGCCTGGGTGCGGCCGATCGACGAGAGCGACATGGTGAAGGTGCTGACGAAGCTCTGGCTTCGCGCGGGCGTGGCGAACTTCATCCCGTCGATCGTCGGCGCGGCGCCGCCGGCCGCCCCCCTCGCCGCCGCGCAGGCGGTGCAGCCCGCGCCGGCGGTGCAGAGCGCCGCCGAGGCCCAGCGCCTCCTCGCGCAGGTCGACCTCCCGGAGTGGAACGTGGACGAGCTCGGCAGCAACGCCGTCGCGCTCGGCAGCGACCTCACGAACGACGGCGGCGGCGCCCTGCTCGGGAATCCCCACTTCCCCTGGCTCGGCATCAACCGCTTCCACGCGGTGCACCTCACCATTCCGGGCCGCTACGACGCCATGGGCTCGGCGATCTACGGGGCGCCGCTGGTCACCATCGGCTTCAACCAGCACGTCGCCTGGAGCCACACCGTCTCCACCGCGCGGCGCTTCGTCCTCCGTGAGCTCCGGCTCACGCCGGGGAATCCGACGTCCTACGTCTACGACGGTGAGAACGTCCCGATGAAGACCGACACCGTGACGGTTCAGGTGCGCCAGCCGGACCTCTCCCTCGTGCCGGTGAGCCACACCTTCTACTCCACCCAGTGGGGCCCCATGCTCGTCCTGCCGCCGCTGGCATTCTGGACGACGACCAATGCGTACACGCTCCACGACGTGAACGTCGGCAACGTGCGAGGCCTCGCGCAGTACCAGGAGATGGGCAGCGCGCGCAACATGGACGAGTTCGTCCAGGCCGTCGAGACCCACGTGGGCCTGCCCTGGGTCAACACCATCGCGGCGGACCGATACGGCAACGCCTACTACGGAGACATCTCGACGGTCCCCCACCTGACCGACGCCAAGCTCGCAGCCTGCGCCAACACCTTCGTGGCCCAGGTGCTCTCGTTCGGAGGACCGCGCATCTACACGCTCGACGGCTCGACGTCGGCGTGCGATCTCGGCACGGACCCCGACTCACCGCAGCCGGGCATCTTCGGCGCGAGCAGCCTGCCGAGCATCCGTCGCACCGACTTCACGCAGAACTCGAACAACAGCTACTGGCTGGCGAATCCCGCGCAGAAGCTCGAGGGCTTCCCGCAGGTCATCGGGACCGACGAGGGTGGCCCCCAGAACCTGCGCACCCGCCTCGGTCTCACCCAGATCGAGGACCGCATGGCGGGCACGGACGGCCTGCCCGGCACGGGCTTCGGCCGCCAGTGGCTCCAGGACGTGCTCTTCCAGAACCGCCACCACAGCGCCGAGCTGCTGCTCGCCGGGGTGCTCACGCTCTGCGCCGAGGAGGACAACGACGTGGCCCTGGGAGGCGGCGTGATCGTCGACGTGTCCGAGGCGTGCTCGATCCTCGGCGCCTGGGACGCCACCAACGACGCGGACCGCGTGGGGCCGCACATCTGGCGCGAGTTCTGGAACCGCGTGAACGACACGCCGAACCTGTGGGCAGTCCCCTTCGACCCGTCCGATCCGGTCCACACCCCCCGCGGTCTCAACGTCGACGATCCCGCGGTGCGCAGCCAGGCGATGGTCGACCTCGCGAGCGCGGTGAAGCGGCTTGCGGATGGAGGCATCCCCCTGAACAGGGCCTGGGGCGCCGTGCAGTTCGATACGCGGGCGGATGGATCGATCATCCCGATCCACGGCGGAGACGGGGGCTCCGGGGTCTACAACGCCATCGCTTCCGGCGGCCTGGTGGACGGAGTGGGCTACACACCCATCTTCGCCGGCTCGAGCCACATCCAGGCCGTCTCCTGGAAGGGGAACTGGCCCGAGGTGCGCTCCATCGTCACCTACTC
>QJYK01000172.1 GCA_003248075.1 Gemmatimonadota bacterium
CGGGAACAGCGCCTTCGGCCAGAACCTGGGCCTGCAGGCCTATCCCAAGGTCAGCTTCAGCTACGTCATCTCCGACGAGGCCTTCTGGAACGAGAGCCTGGGGAGCATGAAGCTCCGCGCCGCCTGGGGTCAGGCCGGTCGGGCTCCCGGCGCGTTCGACGCGGTGCAGACCTGGAATCCGGACAAGCTGGGCAATTCCGTGGCCTTCCTCCCGAACAACCTCGGGAACCCGGACCTGGGTCCGGAGCGCACCACGGAGTTCGAGCTGGGCTTCGACTGGTCCGGGCTCTCGGACCGCCTGAGCGTGGACGCCACGTACTACCATCAGAACACGGCCGACGCCCTGTTCCGCGTCAACCAGATCCCGTCGAATGGCGGCTGGGGCAGCCAGCTGGCCAACATCGGCTCGCTGACCAACCAGGGCTTCGAGGTCACCGTCAACGGGCACCTGCTCCAGGGTGCCGCATGGGGGTGGGACGCCGGCCTGACCCTTTCCACCAACAAGAGCGAGGTCACGGACCTCGGCGGGGCGTCGTCCTTCTCCGTGGGGAACCGGGGCTACATCGTGGAGGGTGAGCCGGCGCCGGTCATGAGGGGGCGCTGCGTCACCAACGAGTCGGCGATCGCCGACCCGGTCATCGAGCAGGACTGCATCTACGGGCCCAACCAGCCCACGCGCACCATCATCGGCAGCACCGCGCTACGCCTCCCCTGGATGGGGATGGAAGTGTCCGCGCGGGGTGAGTACCAGGCCGGCCACTGGGCGTACAGCCTGATGGACGGCGAGAGCATCACCCGGGGCATCCGCTGGCCGGCGTGCTTCAACTCGTATCCGGACATCGACGCGGGCAATCTGGGTCAGGTCACGGCGCGGGAGCGCGCGTACTGCATCCCGACGTTCGCCAACCGGGACTTCGCGATCTTCCCCATGGACTTCTTCCGCATGCGGGACCTGACGGTCAGCATCCCGCTGACGACGTCGTTCCTGGGCTCCAACGGCGGACGGATCGCCGTGTCGGCGAGCAACTTCTACACGTGGAAGAAGGCAGGGTACTTCCTGGGCGATCCCGAGACCGCGGGAGGATTCACGACGGGCCAGAACGTGGGCGGGAACGAGTTCACGCACTCGGTGGGTGGTACGATCCCGGTACCGGCGACGTACACGATCTCCCTCCGCATCAACTACTGAGGGGGGCCCGATGAGAAACCATCCGACTAATCCGAATCGCGTGGAGGATCGTTCCATGAGGCTCCGCTCAACGAAATCACCTGGTCGAGGCCTCGCGCTGTTGGGTGTCGCGCTTCTCGGCCTCGGTGCGGCGTCGTGCGACTTCGACGTCACCAACCCCGGCCCCGTCCAGGCGGAGAACCTGGACGACCCCGGCGCCTTCCCGGCCATCGTCAACGGCATCCAGCGGGCGATGATCGAGGCGCTGAACTACTCGGGGCTCCAGACCGCCGCGGTCACCCGGGAGCTGTTCCCCACGGGCCAGACCGGACAGTTCGGGATCGAGCCCTTCAACTCGGTGGGCTACCTCACGGAGGACGAGCAGGGGACCCCCTGGTCCGCCGGACAGCAGGCGAGATGGCTCGCGGAGAGCGGGGTGGCGCGCATGGAGGAGGTTCTCGGGGGAAGTCCGGACAAGAACCTGGCCGCGGCCTACCTGTGGGCCGGGTACGCGAACCGCTTCCTGGGTGAGAACATGTGCGACGCCGTCATCGACGGCGGCCCGGCGCAGCCACCCTCGGAGTACCTGAGCCGTGCCAAGGACCAGTTCACCAACGCGATCGCCGCCGGCGGCTCGGTGGGCGACAACACCATCGTGAACGCGGCCTACGCGGGCCGCGCCGCGGTGGAGGTGCAGCAGGGCGACTGGTCCGCGGCGGTCGCCGACGCGGGCAAGATCGCGACGGATTTCAAGTTCCAGCTCAGGTTCTACGACATCGGCGATCAGTACCAGCTGAACCGGATCGCGTGGGCCAGCGAGAACCAGCCCTATAAGGCGCACAGCCAGTGGGGTACCTGGTACGCCGACTACTTCGAGGCGACCGGTGATTCCAGGGTGGCCTACACGTTCACCAACGGCGTGGGGACGGGAGCCACCGAGTGCTGCGGCGTGATTCCGTGGTGGCCCCAGGCCAAGTACAACGAAGTCACGCCCATGGACATGTCCACCGGCACCGAGATGCGCCTGGTGGAGGCCGAGGCCTTCCTGAACAGCAACCAGATGGGCCCGGCCGTGGCCAAGATCAACGAGGTGCGTGCGCTGGCGGGAGCGACCCCGGTCGCGCCGGCGGACATCTCGGAGGCCTGGGCCATGCTGAAGCGGGAGCGTGGCATCGACCTCTGGCTGGAAGCCAGACGTCTGGGCGACCTGCGCCGGTGGCACGACAACGGCACGCCCGGCGCGCTGGACCCCAAGGAGGTGGTGGGGGACGCGTCGCATCTGCAGGTGCAGGACCTGTGCATCCCCATCTCGAAGGCGGAGCGCGATCGCAACCCCAACCTCGGGTAGCGTAGAGTAGGCGAGCCGCCTTATCGCGGGTAGGCGACTCGAAGCAGCCACGTGCCGGGGCCGACGTTCTGTCGGTCCCGGCGCGCGGCTCTCCACGGGCGCGACGCCCTCCGGATCGTTCTTCTGCCCGCGATCCGGTTCTCCGGAGGAACGACGATGACGGGAATCAGCCTGCGAGGGGCAGCTCGGTGCCTCGCCCTCGTGGTGGCGGGGGCGTGCTCGGCTCCCCCGGCCCCCCAGCGCCCGGGCGACTGGCCGGTCTATGGCGGTGACCAGGGAGCGATGCAGTACACGACCCTGTCCGAGATCGACCGGGGCAACGTCGACCGGCTCGAGGTGGCGTGGGAGTGGGCGACCGGCGAGGAACCCGCCTCCGGACCCCGACAGCCGATACCGGGCCAGGACGTGCGACCGGGGGCGTTCGAGAACACGCCGCTGGTCATCCACGACACCATGATCGTGACCACCCCATACAACCGCGTCGTGGCGCTGGACGCGGCCACGGGTGATGAGCTCTGGAGCTTCGATCCGCAGACCATCCAGTGGGGGCAGCCGCCCAACGGGACCGGGCTCGTGCACCGGGGCGTGGCCGTGTGGACCGGGTCGGGAGAGCGACGGATCTTCCTCAACACGCGCTGGCGCCTCATCGCGCTGGACTTCGCCACCGGACGCCCCGTCGAGGGGTTCGGCGACCACGGGACCGTGGTCGTGACCGACCACCTCATGTGGCCGACCAACCCCCTGCACTATACGCAGACGTCCCCGCCGGTCGTCTACCGCGACCTCGTCATCCTCGGCAACGGCGTCTGGGACGGCTTCGTCTACGATCGAGACCCGCCCGGGAACATCCTGGCGTTCGACGTCCACACGGGGCGGTTGGCGTGGCGTTTCAACCTGGTCCCGCAGGAGGGTGAGCTCGGAGCGGACACGTGGGAGGGAGGATCCAACGCGCACACCGGACACGCCAACGCGTGGGCGCAGATGAGCCTCGATGCGGAGCGGGGCTACCTGTACGTGCCCGTGGGCACGCCCTCGAACGACTGGTACGGCGGGGCGAGGAACGGGGCCAAGCTCTTCGCGGAGAGCATGGTGTGCCTGAACGCGGCCACCGGCGAGCGCGTCTGGCATTTCCAGGCCGTACACCACGGGCTCTGGGACTACGACGTCTCGGGCGCCCCGACACTGCTGAGCGTCCAGCACGAGGGGCGACGGGTGGACGTGGTCGCGCAGGCCGTCAAGAGCGGCTTCCTCTTCGTCTTCGACCGCATCACCGGGGAGCCGCTCTGGCCCATCGAAGAGCGACCGGTGGGCGCCAGCGATGTGCCAGGCGAAGCCGCCTACCCCACCCAGCCGTTCCCCACCCGCCCCGCGCCCTTCGCACGACAGGGCTTCTCGGACGACGACGTCGTCGACTTCACGCCCGAGATCCGGGCCCAGGCGCTCGCGTTTCTCGAGCCGTACCGCCGCGGGCCCCTGTACACGCCCCCGTCCCTCGAGGGCACGCTCATGCTCCCCGGCATCATCGGAGGAGGCAACTGGGGTGGCGGGGCCGCCGACCCCGAGACCGGCTGGCTCTACGTGAAGTCCTCCGACAGCCCGGCGCGGCTCAGGCTGACCCCGGGCGATCCGTCCAGGGTCGAGGCCGACTACTTCGTGGACATCGACGCCATGGGGATCCGTCTGCCCAACGGGCTACCGGTCATCAAGCCGCCCTACGGCACCCTCGTGGCCTACGACCTCAACACGGGCGAGAAGCGGTGGACCGTCCCGGTGGGAGACATGCCCGAGATCCGGTACAACCCGGCGCTCAGGGGCGTCGAGCTGCCGAGCCGTCTCGGCCATTCGGGCGCCTCGGGGCCCATGGTGACGGGCGGCGGGCTGGTGTTCGTCGCGGGCGGGGCATCGTCCCTGTACGCGTTCGACTCCGAGACCGGCGAAGAGCTGTGGAGCGGGGACCTGGGGGGTCGCGGGCACAGCAATCCCATGAGCTACGCAACGAGCGCCGGGCGCCAGTTCGTCGCCATCGCGAACGGCGGCGGGGCGGGGTCGAAGCTCACGGTCTTCGCCCTGCCCGGAGGGTGAGCGGGCGGTCGGGAGCACCCGGAGCCGCAGTGGCGCTGGGGGTGGCCCTCGGACCGGCCGCCGCCGGAAGGATCCGGGGGGTCGGGGGTACACGTTGTGGAGGCCGGGCCGGATGTCAGGCGTTTCAACCACGGTGGGCAGAATGAAGCGGCGCGAATCGATCCTCGTCCTGGCCTGTGGGACCCTTGTGGGGTGCTACAGCTACACGCCCGTGCCCATCGAGACCGTCAATCCCGGCATCACCGTCCGGGCGCGCCTCACCCGCGAAGCCCAGGACAGGCTCCCGGACCGGGTCCGCGGAGACAAGGAGATGCTGGAGGGCGAGCTGGTCGACCGCGCCGACGGCGCGCTCACGCTCTCCGTTCCGATGGCGGTCCGTCGCCAGGGCTTCTACACGGAAGACCTCCACGAACGGGTGGTCCTGGCGCCGGCGGACGTGGTCGACGTGGAGCGGCGTACGCTGGATCGTCGCCGCACCTACGCCCTGACCGGCGTGGTCGGGGCGGCGGTCCTGGGCGTCGCCATCCGGACACTCAGTGGAAAGACCGGCGGAAACACCATCGACCGAACAGACCCGGGTCCGTCCGCCAACATCATCCCGATCTTCTCGCTGCCCATCCGGTGAGCGGAGGGGACACCTCCCGCCGTCGAGCGCTGAGGCTGCTGCTGGGAGGTGCGCTCGCCGCCAGGGTGCGGCCGGTTCGGGCCTCGCCAGCCGCCCTGCCCGACAGCGCGGACGTCCTGGTGGCGGAGCTCGCCGACGTCCCTCCTGGAGCCGTGAAGACCGCGAGCTTCCACGGGATGCCGATCCTGGTCCTGAACGTGGGCGGGAAGATCGAGGTCCTGTCCGCGGTCTGTACCCACGAAAGCTGCACGGTGACGTGGGACGCGGAGAAGCAGCTCCTGGTCTGCCCGTGCCACAGCGGCGTCTTCGACCGCCTGGGAAGGGTCGTGGGCGGGCCACCGCCGGCCCCGCTGATCCAGCTTCCGGTCAAGGTCGAGGGCGGGAAGATCTTCGTGGTCGATTGACCGGAGGCGCCGTTCCGGACCCCGGCCGTGGCGCTCCTACGCCGGGCCTCAGGCGTAGCCCCGGTGCTCGCCCATCTCGCGTATGAACTCGCCCAGTCGGCCGGCGCCCTGTCGCCAGTGCGCCTCCACGGCCCTTTCGGCCCTGTCCGGGTCACCGCTCCGGAGAGCCTCGACGATGGCCTCGTGCTCGGGTGCCCCGAGCAAGCGCATCTTTCCGGCCGCCCGCGCGAGATAGAGGTCGCGGTATCGCTCGACCTGGGGACGGATCGAACGGAGCTGCGTCTGTAGCCGCGATCCCCGTGCCTTGCTGACGAAGGCATTGTGGAAGGCGCTGTCCAGACGGTTGGCCAGTTCGGGATCGACGTCACCACCCTCGACCATGGCCAGGACGCGGGCATTCAGAGACTCCATCACCCCCGCGACGGCCTCCCGCTCGGCGTCCGGGAGCACCGCGATCTGGCGGACCGCGACGCCCTCCAGGGCCCCGACCATCGAGAACAGCTCCTGCATGTCCTCCACGGTGAGGGAGGCCACGATGAACCGGGAGTACGTGCCCAGCCCCGTCTCCACGACGTACCCTTCTCGAGCGAGTCGTTGCAGCGCGGCCCGGAGCGTGGCCCGAGAGTGGCCCAGATCCGGGGCCATTCTGGCCTGGATGATCGGCGTGCCAGGGGCCAGCCGATTCAGGAGGATGAGGTGCCGGATTTCCTGGTAGGCCTCGGTGATCCGGTCACTGCTCTTGTCTGTGTCCTTGCCAGCTTCGCCCGGGATTCCCATGGGTCGCAACACCGCCACGAGAAGGGAGCATCCAGCCGGGGGAGTATGCCACGACCAATTTTGTAATACAATACCCGCCTCGCTCTTTCTCGGCGTCTCCGTTCACGGGACGCCTACGGGTGCCTACCGGTAGAGGAGGTAGGGCT
>QJYK01000318.1 GCA_003248075.1 Gemmatimonadota bacterium
AAAGCCGGGAGCCCTTGCGATCCAAGGACTCCCGGCCAGTGCCCCGTCAGGGACTCGAACCCCGAACCTACTGATTAAGAGTCTTAGAACAGCTTATCCGCTGAAGATCGTTGAGCATCGGCAAGTTGCTGGGAGTTAAGTGTTTCGGCCGTCGGTGGAGCTCGCGAGGTGGTCTGAGGTTTCGGTGGTATTGGGGAGTTTGGGGTCCCAGTTGGGGTCCGTTGTGGATGGTCGAAGTGGCACATCCCCACCGGTCGCGCCGGCCGGATAGGGCCAGGCCTGCCGCCGCGACCCCTGCCCGAGAATGACCATAACCAGCCCTGCGCACGCAGGGCCCCGCATCGCAATAGCGGGGGGTGTCCCCTTGAGGGAGGTCGATCTGAGGGTCTGGACCTCAACGCCTTCCACGAAGACGCACAGCCCACGGGGTCTGGCAGCTCAATTCTGCACCAGGCGCTTGAGTTCCTCGAAGAAGTTCCGGACCAGCACCAGACGCGCCTCCCATGGTTCCAGCTTCGTCATTGCGAAGGAGTCGCCGGAGGGGTGAACATCGTAGGATGGCCCCTCGAGTTCAGCCAGGTAGGGCCCGTCAAACAGGACGCGGCGGTCCAACATGGAAAAGTCTGGCTCGGTCTCGAGGCTCACGGCGACCAGGGCCGAGCCCTCGCGGTAGTACAATTCGCTCATGTCCGGCCCCCAAACGGGAGATCTGCCTCCGTCCCGGCTGACCTGAATGGGGTTCGAGGCCTCCGGGAAGCGTCGCACGAAGATCTCCTCCCGCCCAGTCTCACGGGATGAGTGCGCGATCCAGCGACCATCGGGGGAAATCACCGGGGCATAGTGGGTGCCTTCGGTGAGTCGCTCGGGCAGACGGCCGCCGTCCATGTCGACAACGTAGAGGTCAGCGCCCCTGCGCGGTCCTTCCGTCTGCCAAGAAAAGACGAAATACCGGCCGTCGAGAGACCACGATCCTTCGTCCTGCGAAGCTGTGAGACCGGGCACCTCCTCCATGAGCTGCTCGAGCTCGCCCCCGCCGCGGGAGCTCGACCAGACGTTTCGATAGAACTGCCTGTCGCCCACTGGCCCCAGGAAGGAAATGCGGTCGCCATCGGGCGGCACCCACGAGGGGAATCGAGCTCGGGTTCCGGGGGCGGTGATCGGCACCGACGAGCCGTCGCGGAGATCGTATGCCCAGATCTCGCCTCCCCGGTCGAGAAGCAGCCGCTGGCCGTCCGGTGAATACCTGGGATACCAACAGTCGCAATCGACCCCGGGGATAGCTTGCTCGACACCATCACGGCTCACGGACACGATCGTTCGGCCGGAGCTTCCACCCTCTTGCACGTACAGAAGCGTTCCCTCGTCAGACAGCCAGAACGCCGCGGCACCATTGCCGGGCCGCGCCACGCCCTCTGCGACACGGACTTCCCTGCCCGTGATCTGAATCTTGTCGAGATCGAACCGGGCCGCATACAGGGAGTTGTCGGACTTGACGTAAAGCAGGTGGCCAGAGTTCGCATATTGGGGAGTGCTTGCGTCGACTAGCAGGACCGTTCGTCTACCGGATTCGAGATCCAGCGCAATCGCCGTATCGTTGTGCTCGAGTAAGAGCGTCGTCCTGTCAGGCAACAGGGTCGGCCCGCGTCCGCCTGAAGCCGCTGCTACAATGGGCGTACCGCCTGAAGCGGCAACCTTTTCAAACGCTAATCCGGCGCTGTCCATGAAGTAGACAGTGTCGTTGGGGGCCCAATCGACTCCGCGGAGGGTCGCGTTCCCGACGTATGCGATCTGTTCGACGCTTCCCCCGGCCACCGGTACCTTCTTCAACGCCATCTCCAAGCTGGAGAAGAACCCGATCCACTTTCCGTCGGGCGAGAAGAACGGTTGGGTCGCGCCGTCTGTTCCAGGAATCGGTACTCCGTCCAGCTGGTCCAGCGCCTTATGGAACAGCTGGATCCCGTCCTCGGAACGGCCGACATACGCGATGCTTCGGCCGTCGGGTGAAATCGCGGCAGGCCGCGTGTCCTCGTGCACGCTTTCACCGGCAGGCAGGCCGATCGCGATGCGCGATATGCCCAAATCAACGGCTGACGAACCGCCCGCTCGCCCGAGGACCAATGCGACAGCCAGCACCAGCGAGAGCCCTGCGAACGCGACTGTCAGCCACTTCCACGGCCCTGCAGCCCTGCCCATCTGGGCAGCCGCCACGCCGCCTGCGCCCTCGTGGCGGAACGATGCATCGCCCAATGCGGTCGCGAGGTCTTGCGCTGCCCCGAACCGGTCTGCAGGCACCTTCTCGAGCGCCTTCGCGATCACCGCATTCACGTTCGGCGGCACCGAGGCCCGCTCTCCCTTCGCAGACGGCACCTCGCCCATGATGATCTTGCCTAGCACCGCCTGTGGCGTGCTGCCCGTGAACGGCGGCTCGCCCACCAGCATCTCGTATAGCACACACCCGAGCGCCCAGATGTCGGCGGACGGCCCGACACCCTCCCCCGTGGCCTGCTCCGGGCTCATGTAGTGCGGCGTACCCAGGGAGAGGCCCGTCTCCGTGAGCCGCGCGCCACCTGCCGCGCCCACTGCCAGCGCGATGCCGAAGTCGCCCACCACCGGCTGACCGTCCTGCATCATGATGTTGCCCGGCTTCACGTCCCGGTGCACCACGCCGTGCCGGTGCGCGTAGTCCAGCGCACCCGCCACCGACGTCGCGATCCGCACCGCCTCGTCCACCGGGAGCTGCTTGTCCCGGTCCAGGCGCTGCAGGAGCGTCTCGCCCTCCACGTAGGGCATCACGTAGAAGAGGAAGGAGTCGGCCTCGCCCGAGTCGTAGAGCGGCAGGATGTGCGGGTGCTGTAGGTTCGCCGTCGTCTCGATCTCGGCGAGGAAGCGCTCGGCGCCCACGACGGCGGCGAGCTCGGGCTTGAGCACCTTAAGCGCGACGCTGCGGTTGTGCCTCTCGTCGCGCGCCAGGTAGACCGTGGCCATCCCCCCCGCGCCGAGCTCGCGCTCGATCGAGTAGCGGCCTTCGAGGGCGGCGTTCAGGCGGTGGATCGGGTCATCGGACATCGGCGTGGTCCTACTAGCCTGGGCAGCGGTCCACCAACCTAGGGCGGATCCGTCAGGTTCGCACAGAATCTGAGGACCACCACGGGGCTTGCGACGTCTTCCGAGTCTCGCCCATTCCTGGCCAGCTCCCCTGACCTAGCTGGAGTTTGGGGCCCCAGTTGGGGTCCGACCCCTTTTCAGCACGACTCCCACGGACGCGGGCCATCCAAGGACTCCCGGCCAGTGCCCCATCAGGAAGGACCAGGGCCTCCTGGAGCCGCGCCCCGACGCCTTGGAGCGGTATGGCAACCCCAGCGCGTCGAGGGTCACGACCACGAATCCGAACTCCGCCAGGGCCTGGTTCTCGCCCGGCGGGCTCACCGTGAAGCCGCGGGTGCCGACGGTGCCCACCTGAGGACCCGGGTAGTGGTAGACCACGACGGGGTAGCGCCGCGCCGGGTCGAGCCTGGACGGGACGTACAGGTAGCCGTGGACGTCGGTGATACCGTCGCGCGCCTTCGCGACGAAGCGCCGGGGCCACGCCCATCTGGCTTCGAGCAGGGGGGACGCGTCGCCCTCCTCGACCGTCATGACCCTGATGCCGTCGCTGCGGCGCCGGAGGCCGACGAGCTCTAGGCTCAGTTTCCGCCCGCCAGCCCCCGCCGCCAGTCGGTGACCAGGCGCATGGTGTGCACGCCAGACCCGGAGCCCGCAGACCTGCGAAAGGCGAGGATCCTGTTCTCCGGGGCTGCGGCATAGCTGCTGGTGAAGTCGGCACCCGGCGCGAGGGCCCGGCGGCTCACCACGGCCAGGTCCGGGCTGGAGCGCACGTCGGCCCGCGTCCAGACGGCCCGTTGGTCTCGGTAGATGATGGCCTTTCCATCCCACGTCCAGACGGGGAAGGTCCCTCCTGAGACGGAGACGCGGGTTCTCACGCCACTCCCGTCCATGGGTGCGACCCAGGCCTCGGTGGTTCCGGACACGTCGGACTGGAACGCGACCCATCGTCCGTCAGGGGAGAGGGAGAACGTGAAGGGGTTCACGAGGCTGTCCAGAACCACTGTCGCCTTCCCAGAGCCACTCAGGGACGACTTCACCAGGCGCCCCTTGGTGTCCGTGTAGACGATGGAGCGCCCGTCGGGTGTCCACGCACCCCGATAGGGGTTCGCGCCGCCGTTGCTGAATCCGGGGCCCACCAAACGCCGGGCTGGGCCACTGAAATCCGAGCGGCGGGCGTCGATCTCCATGCTTCGGTCGGGGTTCGTGTGTCGGTACGCCACCTCGGTGCCGTCGGGGCTCCAGAAGGGGGCGATGTTTCCGCCTTCGAAGGTCAGGGGCGTTATCGAGGCACCCTCCTGCGCAACGTCGTAGATCCAGACGTCTCCCGCCGAGTAGCCGAAGCTCTCGGCGCCGAAGCGTACGAATGCGACCTTGCCTCCCTTGGGGGAGATCGCGGGGAAGCCCAGGATCCCCTCGGACGGTATGCCCGGAACCGGGGTCTGGTGACCATCGGGGTAGATCCACGTGGCCACGGGTATCGCGCCTACGCCGCCGGTGGCGTAGAGAAGCGAGCCCGACGCAGAAACAGCGAAGTAGGATGCGGACCCGGAGTTGACCTGGATCCCGGACACGAGGGGTCTCGGCGCCCCTGTGATCTCCACACGTTCGGGGTCGAAGGGCGCCGCCACGACCCGCCCCTCCCCCGTGGCGTAGAGAAGGGTTCCCGGAGGGCTGAATCGGCCCATGGTTCCCTGGACGAGGCTCTTCACGCTCCCGTCCTTCAGGTCCAGTGCGAACACCGTGCTGAGTGACGGCTCCACGGCGTTTGTGCTGGAGAAGATGAGGCTCCGCCCCCCGGGTAGAGCGTCGAACCAGGAACGCCCGGACGCCTTCGTGGTGTCGGAGAAGATTCGCTCGGGGTCACCGCCTCCCGCCGGAACTCGCCAGATCTCGTCGCTCTTGTTGAAATAGAGGAAGCCGTCGTCGCCCCAAGCGACGCCACCGCCCCCGAAGGACCCGGTGACGGAGTCGGGGACGACGATGACGGGAGGGGCTCCCGTGAGGGACACGGTCTGCAGGGAGCCACCTGCGATGAAGGCTGCCGACGAACCGTCCGGCGAAAACCTCGGATTCCGGGCATCGGCCGTCCGGGGAAGCGGCCTCGGCTCGAGTTTGTCGGTGCGCCGCACCCACAGGCTCGAGCCGACCGCGTCCTGTCCGACGAAGACGATCTTCGACCCGTCCGCGGAGACGTCGAAGTTGACCCCCTGCGCCGTCAGCAGTGAGAGGGAGTCGTTCAGGCTGACGTCGAAATACATGACGGGTCCCGCCTTCGGGCGCGAACGCGCACGCAGCGCCAATGCCGCCAGGACGAGGGCGGCCGCGGTGGCTACCGCCGTGGCGGCCTTCCAGAGCATGGGCGCGCTCCGCCTGGGACCGGCGGCGGCCGCCAAGCCTTCCCCGTACCGGAACGACGGGTCGGCCAGCGCCTTGGCGAAGGCTTCCGCGCTGGGGAAGCGGTCGGCGGGGAGCTTCTCCAGCGCCTTGAGGACCGCGCCCTCAACGTTCTTCGGCACCACCGGACGCACCTCGGCAGGCGCCTTCGGCGCCTCGGTGAGGATCTTGCCCAGGACGGCCTGGGCGGTACTCCCCACGTACGGCGGGTCGCCCACGAGCATCTCGTAGGCGATGCATCCCAGGGCGTACACGTCGGACCGAGCTCCCACGTCCCGGTCGCCGGTGGCTTGCTCTGGGCTCATGTAGTAGGGCGTTCCCACGCTGAGCCCCGTCTCTGTGAGGCGGTTCCCTCCGGACTCGCTCACCGCCAGGGCGATGCCGAAGTCCGCCACCAGCGGTTCACCCCGGCTGAGGAGGATGTTCGCCGGCTTGATGTCCCGATGCACCACGCCTTGCTCGTGGGCGGCCTGGAGAGCGGAGGCCACCGCCGCGGCGATACGCACCGCTTCGTCTACAGGAAGCTGCTTCTCTCGGTCCAGACGGTCCCGGAGGGTCTCCCCGTCGATGTACGGCGAGACGAAGAAGAGGAATCCGTCCGCCTCCCCGGAGTCATACAAGGGGAGGATGTGGGGGTGGAGGAGGTTGGCCGTGGTGCGGATCTCGGCCAGGAAGCGGTCGGCGCCCACCATAGCCGCCAACTCGGGCTTCAGCACCTTGATGGCGACCTTCCGGCCGTGGCGGACGTCGTCGGCCAAGTAGACCGTGGCCATGCCGCCCTCGCCGAGCTCACGCTCGATGCGGTAGCGGCCCTCGAGGGCCGCGTTCAGGCGGGTGGTGGGGTCGGACATGATGGGCAAGATGGGATGAGGATGTTGCACGTGCCAACAGATCCTCTGAGGTCCGGGGAGTTTTGGGGCCCCAGTTGGGGTCCCACCGACCCCTTTCCGGCCCGACTCCCACGGTCACGAAAAAGCCGGGAGCCCTTGCGATCCAAGGACTCCCGGCCAGTGCCCCGTCAGGGACTCGAACCCCGAACCTACTGATTAAGAGTCTTAGAACAGCTTATCCGCTGAAGATCGTTGAGCATCGGCAAGTTGCTGGGAGTTAAGTGTT
>QJYK01000095.1 GCA_003248075.1 Gemmatimonadota bacterium
CATGGACGCCCCCTATCCCGTGGTGGAGGCACATGTGGACGCGGATCAGATCACCGCGCTCCTGCAGCGCGGGAACGCCGCTTGTCTGGTGCGGGAGAATGGAGCCATCTCGGGCATCGTGACTCGCTACGACGTGGTCCGGGCGCTCACGGGGGCCGCGCTGTGAGCGCGACCGGGTCGGGCTGATGAAGATCGCCGTCCTCATGGGAGGCACGTCGGACGAACGCGATGTGTCGCTGTCTTCGGGGGCGCAGGTCGCGTGGGCGCTGCGGCGGGCGGGCCATGAGGTGGTCGCAGTCGACACCGTGCACGGCGCCCTCGCCCCGGCCGACGAGCAGCGCCTGCTCACCGAGGGCGTGCAGGCATCGCCGCCTTCCGCGGGATCCCTCGGGGTGCTCCACGAGGGCGACACCGTCGCGCTCGCCCGCGACCCCTCGCTGGGCGAGGTCGACGTGTTCTTCCTCGCGCTCCACGGTGGCTCGGGAGAGGACGGCACGATCCAGGCGCTCCTCGATGTCGCAGGGGTGGCCTACACCGCCAGCGACCGACTCGGGTGCTCCCTGGCGATGGACAAGGAGGTCAGCAAAAGGCTGCTCCGCGACGCGGGCGTGCCGACGCCGGACTGGCGGGTCGGCCCACTGGATGCGGACGAGGTCGAGCGTTGCCTCGGCCTACCCGTCATCGTGAAGGCGGCGGGGGGCGGGTCCTCGCTGCGCTTGGCGCTGGCACACGACAGGGGGGAGCTCGAGCAGGTCATCTCGGACAGTGCCTCCTGGAACGACATGGTTCTGTTCGAACGGTACGTGAAGGGGCGTGAGCTGACCGTCGGTGTCCTGGGGGACATGGCGCTCCCCGTGGGGGAGATCGTCCCGGAGCACGAGCTCTTCGACTACGCGTGCAAGTACCAACCGGGTCTCGCTCGTGAGATCTTCCCCGCGGATCTACCCGAGGACGTGGCCCAACGCGTCCAGCGTCTCGCGCTCACGGTTCACCGGGCCCTGCGCCTCCGTGACTACTCTCGGGTGGACTTCATCCTCGACGCCGATGGAACGCCCTGGTGTCTCGAGGCGAACGCGCTTCCGGGCCTGACCGCCAACAGCCTGCTGCCGAAGGCGGCCCTCGCGATCGGCATCGAGTTCCCGGAACTGTGCGACCGCATCGCGCGGCTCGCTTCGGCGAGAGGCAAGGCCCGGGTGCCGTGAGAGCCGAAATGCGCGGGCTGAGCCGATCGGGGGCCGCGGACACCCCGGAACCTGGCCGGGGGGCGGGGGTTTGAGACCTCTCGGCAACTGGAACGCGCATCGCATGCCCTACACGTACAGAACCTTCGGATTCGGCGGGCCGCTCACCCCCATGGTGAAGCGGCTCTTGATCGCCAACGTCGCGGTCTACGTGATCACGCTGATGGTTGGCGAGCCCTTCGTCTTCGAGTGGTTCGCGTTCCACCCCACCCGCGTCATGTTCGTCCCGTGGGGCGTGTTCACCTACATGTTCCTGCATCACGGGCTGATGCATATCGCCGTGAACATGTTGGTGCTTTTCTTCTTCGGACCGCCCCTGGAGAGCGTTTGGGGATCGCGGGAGTTCCTGAAGTACTACATCATCTGCGGGCTCGGGGGCGTCGCGCTCAGCTACGTGTTCCTGCCCGCCTCGGTCGTCGGCGCTTCGGCGGCGATGTACGGGTTGATGCTGGCTTTCGCGATGAATTGGCCCGACGCACCCATCTACGTCTGGGCGATCTTCCCGGTGAAGGCGAAGTGGCTGGTCGCTTTCCTGTTCGTTTTGAGCCTGACCAGCGCGCTCGATGGCTCCGGCAGCGGTGTAGCCCACTTCGCCCACCTCGGTGGATTCCTGACCGGCTTCCTGTACCTGAAGAGCGATTGGCGACCCGGGAGCCGGCGGAGCCGCGTGGGCCGGGCGGTGAGAGCCAGACGGCTCGCGATCGTTCCCCGAGGTGACGAGGAAGGGCCCTCGAGCCACGCCCGGAGCGCCCGCGAGCGGCAGGAGGAGAAGGCGCTCTACGACCAGGTGGACCAGGTCCTGGACAAGATCTCGGCCCAGGGGATGGCCTCCCTGACGCCTGCGGAGCTCAAGCTCCTCGATGAGGTTTCGCGGCGCCACCGGGCGAACTGACCGATCCCCCTCACATCCTTCAGTTCGCCCGTTGACACACAATTGAGATATATTAATATCTATATGTTTGAGGCGGGGTGCACACACGACTTCAGTTGGAGGTTGGATGGCGGTCGAGATCCAGAGCGTCCTCCCCGAAGAGGCGGTCGAAGGCACGGCGCACATTCTTCGGTGTCTGGGGCATCCCCTTCGCCTGCGCATCCTCGATATTCTGCAGCAAGGGCGTGAGTTGACGGTGACGGAGGTCTACGAGGCCCTCGGGGTCGAGCAGGCCGTCGCCTCCCAGCACCTGACCACCATGTGGGACAAGGGAATTCTGCAGCGACGCAAGGAGGGCGTGCACGTCCTCTACGCGATCGGCGATGAGAGGGCCCTCAAGGTCCTCGACTGCGTCCGGCACGCCAACTGCTGACGCTCGGCCAACGACCTACCTGAAGAACCGCGAGTGAGCCTGACATATAATTATATGAATATTCTGATGTCATCACTGTTGACGGGTTCCGTCCTTCTCGTTGGGCCGGTTGGCGCGCAGGAGGAACCACTGACCCTGAGCGAGGCCAGGGGGGCTGCCGCGACCGGTAGCCTTGACGCTCTCGCCGCGCGGGCGCGCGCGCAGGCGGCGCAGGAACAACGTTCGGCCAGCTCCGCTTTCCTATTCCCACAGCTGTTCGCCGAGGCGGGAGCCATCCGGTCAAACGACCCGGTGGCCGCCTTCGGAGCTAGGCTTCGGCAGGGGGCGTTCACACAGGAGCACTTCGATCCCGTGCGGCTGAACGATCCGGGTGCACTCACGGACTGGAGCGGTGCGGTCGGAGCCGAGTGGGCACCCTTCGACGCCGCGGCGATGTCCGGGAGGACTGCCCTGACGCTGGAGGCCGACGCCGCCATGCGGGGGGCCGAGTGGGCGCTCCGGGCCGCAGTCTTCCGGGCGGAGGCGCTCTATCTGGGTGCTGTGGCCGCGACCGGACGCCGGCGCGCCGCTCTCGCCGCGCTGGAGGCCGCTCGGGCAACGCTACGACGCGTGGAGCTGCGCGTCTCGGAAGGCGTACTGACGGAGGCCGACGCGATGCAGGCGCGCGCCGCCGTGGAGACGGCGCGCGCGCGAGAAATCGAAGTCGAGCGGTCCGTGGCGGACGCACGTGAACGCCTCGCCGTTGCGCTCGGTTGGGCGCCTGGACGGATTCCGGTTCCGACCGACACCGCCTTCGCGGACATCGAGGCGCCGATCCGTGATCCCGAGCGTCGGCCCGACCTCGAAGCCTCCGCCCTCGGCGCTCGGGCCGCGGAAGAGCGGGCCCGGGAGGCGAGCCGCGCGAGGCTGCCGTCGGTCCGCGGCTTCGCGAGGCTCGAGTCGCATGCCCCCTCTGCGTTCTCCGATCGGCGCTCGGACTGGACGGCCGGGTTCGTGGTGCGCGTGCCTCTTTTCACGGGCTTCGCGGTGACCGCGCGACAAAGGGCAACGGCCGCTCAGGCGGAGGCCTATAGGCTCGAGCACGAGCTGCGCCTGCGGGGTGCCCGGGCCGAGGTGGCCGAGGCCGCTCGCGCGCTCGACGCGGCACGACAGGGTACCGGCGCGGCAGTCGCCGCTTGGGAAGCGGCCGAGGAGGCCGCGCGGCTGGTACGCCTCCGTTTCGATGAAGGTCTGGTCACAACCGCAGAGCTGCTGGCGACGGAGGCGAAGGCGGCGGACCTGCGCACCGCGGCAGTGGACGCGCGACTCGGCCTCACGCTGGCATCCGCGCGTCTGGATTTTCTCACACACACGACGACGCAGGATGTGGAGCGATGAACCGTAGATTCGGGAGACTGACCATGATTGCCGCGGCGGCGTCCGCGGTGAGCTGTGGGAGCGAGGAGCCGGGCCGCCTACCACGACCGGGAGAGCCCGCAGACGTAGCGTTCTCAAAGGTGGAGAAGGCCGCCGCCCTCGAGAGCTTTCCGGCCACGATCGTCTCGGAGCTGACCGCCGAGGTCGCCACGCGCACCAGTGGCAGCGTGAAAGGGGTGGCGGTGGAGGTTGGCAGCACGGTTCGCAGAGGTGACCCGCTGGTCACGCTCGACGCCACCGACGTTGACGCCCGCGTATCCGCTGCCCGAGCTCAGGAGGCCCTTGCCGAGCGCACCTTCCGTCGCGTCGACAACCTCGCAGCACAGGGCGCGGCGAGCAGCCAGGAACGCGACGAGGCAGAGGCGGCGCTCGAAGGCGCCCGAGCGGCGCGGGCCGAGGCGGAGGCGCAGCAGGCCTACACGGTCGTGCGTGCCCCCTTCGACGGCGTCGTGACCCACCGGAACGTCGATCGCGGTGACCTCGCAGTCCCGGGTCAGTCACTGGTCACCATGGTGGCGCCGCGCTCGCTGAAGGTCGTCGCCGACGTCCCGGCCCGCCGCGCTGGATCGCTGACCTCGGGAGCCTCCGTACAGATCCGGTATGCCCGCGGCGCGGTTGCGGCCGTCGTGACGCGCGTCGTGCCCGCGATCGGAGAGGCGTCGAGGACGTTTCGCATCGAAGCCCGCTTCCAGGGCGTGCCCGTGGACATGCTGGTGGGCACTTACGCCCGACTCGAGTTGGCCCGGTCCGGCGAGCCGACACGGTGGATACCGGCGGACGCCGTGATCAGGCGGGGTCAGCTCAAGGGTGTCTACACGGTGGAGGCCGACACCGTCCGGCTGCGGTGGGTGCGGCTGGGACAGGTGCGAGGGGAGGGCGTGGAGCTCCTGTCCGGTCCCGAGGGACACCTGCTGGTCGTTCGGAGACCGGACCCCGAGCTGTACGACGGACGTCCCGTAGGTGAGGCGCAGGAAGAGGAATGGTCACCTGAGCAGGCTGCCGCGCGACTCGGAGTGGAGGTGGACCGGTGAGGCAGAATCTCGCCGGGCGCCTGGCGCAGCTCTTTCTCGAATCCAAGCTGACGCCTCTGCTCATGGGTGCGGCACTGGCGATCGGGGCCTGGACGCTCCTGAGCATGGCCAGCGAGGAGGAGCCCCAGATCATCGTTCCGCTGGCCGACCTCTACCTTCCCCTGCCGGGCGCGAGCCCCGAGGAGGTCGAGAGCCGCATCTTGGTGCCTTTGGAAAACGTCCTGTCCGGCATCGAGGGCGTCGAGTACGTGTACAGCCGCGCGGAGCCCGGATTCGGCCTTGTGACCGTCCGCTACGAAGTGGGGCTCGACATGGAGCAGAGCCTCGTCCAGCTCTACTCCACGCTGATGAAATACGCAGACCGGATGCCGCCCGGGCTCCTCCTGCCGCTGGTCAAGACCGTCACCATCGACGACGTACCCTTCTTCACCGCGACTCTGCACGGGCCGGGGCAAGACGGGGCTTCACTGCGGCGCATCGCCGACGAGCTCCGGGCGGAGCTCCAGTCGGTGGAGAACGTCCGAGACGTCACGGTCGTGGGCGGATACCCCCGGGAGATCCGGGTAGAGCTCGATCCCGAGCGCATGGAGGCATACCGAATCGATCCACTGGAAGTCGCCCAGCGGCTGGCTGCCGAAAACACCGAGCTCGAAGCGGGACAATACACGGCCGCGGATCGAGTCGTGCGTGTCACGGCGGGGACCTTCTTGTCCAGCGCAGAGGACGTCGCTGACGTCGTTCTCGACGTCCGTGACGGCGCCCTGGTCCAGGTTCGAGACGTGGCCGAGGTCATCGACGGTCCCTCAGAGGTGGATCAGTACACCTTCCATCTGGAGGCCGCGTCGGACTGGAGCCCGATGGTGGCGCTCGCTGTCTCCAAGCGTCCCGGTTCGGACGCCACACGCCTGGGCCGCGCGCTGGACGCTCGAATCGAAGACCTGCGCGGAAGGTTGGTCCCGCGGGACGTAGCTGTGAAGGTCACTCGCAACTACGGGGAGACGGCTCGCCACAAGGTGGTCACGCTCCAGGAGCACCTCTTGATGGCGGTGCTCTCGGTCGGACTGGTCATCCTACTGACCATGGGATGGCGCAGCGCGTTGGTGGTCATGATGGCGGTCCCGGTGACCTTCGCGCTCACGCTGTTCGTCTATCAGATCTTCGGATACACCCTGAACCGTGTCACCCTGTTCGCACTCATCTTCGTGACGGGAATCGTGATCGACGACTCGATCATCGTCGCGGAGAACATGGAGCGGCACTTCGCGATGCGGGACCGGCCCTTCAGAGCGGCTGCCCGGGCGGCGGTGGACGAGGTGGGGAACCCGACCATCCTTGCGACACTCACGGTGATCGCGGCCGTGCTGCCCATGCTCTTCGTCAGTGGGCTCATGGGGCCGTACATGAGTCCGATGCCGATCGGCGCCAGCGTGGCCATGGTCTTCTCGCTGGCCGTCGCGCTGACGATCACGCCCTGGCTCGCATTCAAGCTGCTCAAGGGCGCCCACACCTCGTCTGACGGCGACGCCTACGCGCTCGAGAAGACACGCATCTACCGAATGTACTCGGCGGTCATGCGTCCGCTGTTGTCGAGACCGGGGGCGATGTGGGGCTCGCTCGCGGCGGTGGCGGTGCTCCTGCTCGGCGCGGGGGGCATGTTCCTGACGCGGTGGGTGCAGGTGAAGATGCTCCCGTTCGACGACAAGGACGAGGTGCAGGTGATCCTCGATCTCCCCGAGGGGACGGCGCTCGAAGCGACCGTCGCGCTCGCGGCCGACGTGGGTCGTGCGGTGAGCCGCGTCACCGAGGTGGCGGATGTGCAGCTGTATGCCGGGATAGCGGCACCGTTCAACTTCAACGGAATGATCCGCCACTACTACCTGCGTCGAGGTCCGAACGTGGCCGACCTGCAGGTGAACCTGGTGGACAAAGGAGAGCGCTCCGCGCAGAGCCACGACGTGGCCCGGGCGCTGAGGCCGATCGTGCAGGAGGTGCTTGCGCGCTCCGGAACGGGCGCCAGCGCGAAGGTCGTGGAGGTGCCACCGGGGCCGCCCGTGCTCTCGACGCTGGTCGCAGAGGTGTACGGGGACGATTCCCTGGAGCGGGAGCGTGTGGCGAAGGAGGTCATGGACCGTTTCCGCGCGCATGAGGCTGTGGTGGACGTCGACTGGTCGCTGACCGCGCCGCAGGCGGAGACGCGTCTGGCCGTCGACGCGGAGAAGGCCGCGCTCTCCGGCGTGGGCAAGGAGCACGTGATCGGTGCCCTGCGCCTGGCGCTCGGAGGTCAGGTCGTGTCACATCTCTCCGCTCCCGATTCGCGCGACCCGGTACCGATCGCAGTGCGTCTCAGCGAGTCTGCCCGTTCCGGAACGGACCGGCTCGGGGAGTTGCGCGTGATCGGTCGCACGGGTGTGCTGGTACCTGCGGGAGAGCTCGTACAGGTCGAGGAGGCCACCCGGCCCAAATCAATCGACCGGAAGAACGGGCGACCGGTCGTCTATGTAACCGCGGAGGTCGCGGGTGATGAGGAGAGCCCGGTCTACGCGATCCTCGACCTCGAGAAGGAGATGGAGGAGATCCAGGTCGCGGGCGGGGAGCCGCTGGGTCGCCTGTTCGCGCGTCAACCCATCACGACCGAGCGGCCGGTGATGAAGTGGGACGGTGAGTGGCAGATCACCTACGAGGTCTTTCGTGATCTGGGCCTGGCCTTCGCCGGGGCGCTGGTCCTCATCTACGTCCTGATCGTCGCCTGGTTCGGATCTTTCAGCACGCCCCTGGTGATGATGTCCGCGATCCCCCTCACGCTGGTGGGCATCGCTCCGGGACATCTGATGTTCGGGGCGTTCTTCACGGCCACGTCCATGATCGGGATGATCGCGCTGGCGGGGATCATGGTGCGCAATGGGATCCTGCTGATCGACTACCTGGAGGCGCGCGTCGCGGCGGGAGTCCCGCTCGCCGAGGCCGTGGTCGAAGCCGGAGCCGTCCGCACGCGTCCGATCGCGCTGACCGCGGGGACCGTCGTGATCGGGGCGGTCGTCATCCTCTTCGACCCCATCTTCCAGGGCCTGGCCGTCGCGCTCATCACCGGGGCGGTCGCATCGACGGTTCTCACGCTGGTGGTCGTCCCCGGGATCTACTTCCTCATGAAGGTGAAGCCGTGAAACTCGTGATTCTCTCCCTGCTCGAGGACGATATCGAGATGCTCCGCGCACTTCTGAAGGAGCACGGCGTGGTCGCCTACAGCGAGTTGCCTGTGGAGGGACACGGCGCAGGCACGACGGGCTGGTACGGAGAGATCGCCCCCTACCGGTCGCGTATGGTGCTGTCCTTCATGCCGGCCGCGCCAGCGGAGGCCTTGCTGGAGGCGGTGGCCGCCTGCTCGGAGTGCAGGGACAGCAGCCATCCGGTCCGCGCGTGGATGGTGGACGTCGAGCGGGCGGTGGCCCCGCTCATCCATACACAGGATTCGAAACAATTGAAGGAGCAACGGCCGTGAGCCTGCATCACAAGATCCGCTTGATCGCTGGAGTATTCGTCCTCGCGTCGCTTTCGCTCGGCTGGTGGGTGAGCCCATGGTGGCTCCTCTTCACCGCGTTCGTGGGCGTCAACCTGATCCAGTCGGCCCTTACGGGCTGGTGCCTGATGGAGGACCTTCTGAGGAAGTGCGAGCAGCCGGAAGAGGCTCGTTGAACTGAGACCAAACCCAAGGAAGCACGGAATGGACATCGACAAGCGCGCGCTGATCTCGAAGCTGAACGACGACCTGGCCTCCGAGCTTGGCGCGATCATCCAATACCTGACGTACGCGGCGAAGGCCACTGGCCCGTATCGTCCCCAGTTGGCGCAGTTCTTCCTGGCCGAGGTGCCCGACGAGCAGGCGCACGCCCAGTTCCTGGCGAACAAGATCGTCGCACTGGGGGGTGAGCCTACGACGGAGCCCCGTCCCGTGCCCGCGGCGGGCTCGAACCGGGAGATGCTCGAGCGAGTCCTGGACGCCGAGCGACAGGCGACGGCCGCGTACACGCAGCGAGCCAAGGAGGCCGATGCGTTCGGCGACAAAGGTCTTTGCGTGCAGCTGGAGGACATGGTCCGCGACGAGAGCGGGCATGCCGAGGAGACCGAGCGCATCTTGAGGGATTGGGTCGGGGCCTAGCCCCCCGAGGACCTTCCCGTCCGGGCGGGGCGATGTAGCTTCCGACGATCACGGCCCGGGCGTCAGGATGGGGTGGCGGCCGGTGTCCCGACTCCAGGAGAGCGAGGAATCATGGGCGTGTCGAGGTTGGGAGTGATGTCATTCAGGGGGGGCGCCGCCGCGGGAGCCACCGTGATCCTCGCCGCGTGTGCCGGAGGGGGCGGCGCAGCGGCGCCCGCGCCCCCGGCCCCCCGAGCTCAACCGATCCCGGCAGACACGCCGGTGGTGCCACCCGTGCGCAGCGACGAGGAGCCGGGCCAGATCGTGCGGCCCATGGTGTACGGGGTCGATCTCGACACCGTGCGGGCGGGCGACTTCGATCAGGGCAAGATGTGGACGTTCGAGTTCCCGCCCGTGGACTACTTCGCCCGCACGTACGGCTTCCGGCCGGATTCCGCGTGGTTCCGGAAGGCCCGGCTGGGCGCGCTACGCATCCCCGGCTGCTCGGCGTCCTTCGTGTCGCCAAACGGCCTGGTGCTCACCAACCACCACTGCGCGCGGGAGTTCGTCACCCAGGTTCAAAGCGAGGGCGAGCGGCTCCTCGACGACGGCTTCTACGCAAAAGATCTGGTGGACGAACGGGCCGTACAGGACTTCGAGGCTGACCAGCTGGTCGAGATCCTGGATGTCACGGACGAGGTCAATGCCGCAGTGGACGCGGCGGCTCCGGCGGAGCGTGCCGACGCGCGCGAGCAGGTTCTCGACGATATCGAGGCCCGCCTGACCGAGCAGCGAGGCGGCGAGGACGCGGGCTTCGTCGTGGAGATGGTCTCGCTGTACAACGGCGGACGGACCTCCGCCTACGTGTTCCGCCGCTATACCCAGGCGAAGCTGGTGATGGCCCCTGAGGTCCAGATCGGCTTCTTCGGCGGCGACCCGGACAACTTCACCTACCCTCGCTACAACCTCGATTTCTCGCTTTTCCGTATCTACGACGACGCCGGCGCGCCGCTGCGACCGGAGGTCTGGTTCTCGATCGACGACGAGGGCCTGGAGGAGGGCGACCCGATCTTCATCGTGGGGAACCCGGGCTCGACCAGCCGACTTCAAACGGTGGCCCAGCTCGAGTATCGGCGGGACGTCGGAGACCGGTATCTCGTCCAGGCGTTCCGATCCCGAATGGCGATCCTCGACGCGTACATCCGAGCCAACCCCGAGGAGGCGGAGCGACGGGATCTGCGCAACGAGTATTTCAGCCTCAGCAACTCGGAGAAGGCGTACTCGGGGCAGGTGCGGGGCTTGGAAGACCCGGTCGTGATGGCGAGACGTCGCGACACCGAGCGTCGCTTTCAGGAGGCCATCGCGGCCGACCCCGGGCTCTCGGAGCGATACGGTGACCTCATCGAGCGCATGGCCCAGGTCCAGGAGGACAAGAGAGCCGTCGAGGACGTAACGGGCTCCTTCGTCGCGTTCGGAAACCCCTATCTGGATTCATCTACGATCATCCGGGCGCTCTGGGGCACACAGGTCCTGATCATGCAGCAGAACGCGGCCCCGCCGGAGGACGTCGACGGGATGATCGAGAACCTCGCGGAGGTTCCGCAGATGGCTCCGGAGCTCGACGCGGCGCTCCTGGCGGCCAGGATTCAGGACATGGTCGATCACCTCGGGGCATCCGACGCCGCGGTCCAGGGGTTGCTGCGGGGGCGGTCGCCCATGGACGTGGGGCGCGCCGCGGTCCAGGGAAGCGTGCTCGCCGACTCGTCTTCGGCGGTGGCGGCCGCGAGGGACGGGTCGCTCACGCCCTCCGACCCGGGGCTCCAGGTCATGATCGCGATGCTCGAGCCCTTCATCCGGTACAACAACACGCTGGCGGAAGCCCAGAGCCGCGAGGAGGAGATCGCCGCGGACCTGGGTCGCGCGCGCTTCGCGGTCTACGGGACCGACGTGCCGCCGGATGCCACGTTCTCGCTCCGGGTCGCGGACGGAGTCACCGCCGGGTACGACTACAACGGCACCAGGGCGCCTTGGTTCACGACGCTGTACGGCCTGTACAACCGGCACTACTCCCATGCCGGTGAGGAGGATTGGGCCCTTCCCGGGGGTTGGGTTCCACCACCCGCCGGGTTCGAGCTGGCCACTCCGCTCAACTTCGTCTCGACCGCGGACATCATCGGAGGCAACTCCGGATCGCCCGTGCTCGACCGTGAGCTCGAAGTCGTGGGCGTGGTCTTCGACGGCAACATCGAGAGTCTGCCGGGAGACTACATCTACCTGCCCGAATCCAACCGATCCGTGGCGGTGGACGTACGCGCGATCCTCGAGGCGCTCGATCACGTCTACGACCTCGATCGCCTCGTCGCCGAGCTCAGAACGGGCAGATTGTTCGCCACCGAGGCGGAGGCCGACCTCGCACGACGCTGAGCCTTTCAGCCGGTTGCTCCCCTCAAGGACCATGCCTACAATCCGATCCCTGCCAGGGACACGAACAGGGGGCCTGCGGCCGGCGGCATGAGCCGCCGGCGTGGGCCCCGATTCATCAAGTCAGGAGGCTGCAAGGATGGCGTCGGCCAGGGAGTACACCACGGACCGCATTCGCAACGTCGCGGTCCTGGGCCATGGAAGTTCCGGGAAGACGAGCCTCATCGAGTCATTGTGCTTCGTCGCGGGCACGTCCAAGCGGCACGGCAGCACGGACGACGGAACGGCTCAGACGATGCACGCGCCGGAGGAGCACGCGCACAGTATCTCCATCCAGCTCACACCGACCTACGCGGAACACCTCGACACGAAGATCAACCTCCTGGACACCCCGGGCTATCTCGATTTCACGGGCGAAGCGCTGTCCGCGGTGAGGGTCGCCGACGCTGCCATCATCGTCGTGAGCGCGACCTCCGGAGTCGAGGTCGGAACGGAGCGCATTTGGGAGTACTGTGAAGCTCGCGGGATCCCCAGGATCTTCTTCGTGTCCATGATGGACAAAGAGCACGCCGACTTCGAGGGGGTGTTCCATCAGATCAAGGATCGGCTGACCGAAAAGGCTCTCCCCGTCGAGATCCCGGTCGGCGAAGGGCCCGACTTCCAGGGAATCATCAACCTCTTCAGCGAAAAGGCGCATCTGTTCAAGAAGGGGACGGTCACCGGGGAGTACGACGAGGCCGATATCCCGGAGAGATACCAGGACCAGGAGTCGCAGTGGGAGACCGAGCTGCAGGAGACTCTGGCTACCACGGATGAGAGCCTTCTCGAGAAGTATCTCGAGGGGGGGCACATCTCGCGTGAGGAGGCCATCGAGGCCATGGCTCGCGGAATGGCGCGTAACGAAGTCTTCCCCGTCTTCTGCGGCTCGTCCCCGCTGACCTACGGCATGCGTGCCCTCCTCCGCAAGATCGTCGAGCTGTGCCCGAACCCCGCCGAGAGCAGGCCGGAGACGGCATCACGCCCCGGGCTGGACCAGGAGGTGGAGGTCCATGCCACCGATGACGAGACCCTGGCGGCGCTCGTATTCAAGACGGCTGCGGAGCCGCACGTTGGCGAGCTCTCGTACTTTCGCATCTTCTCGGGAAAGATCTCCAATGGCATGGAGGTCGTGAACGCCTCGGACGGGGCGACCGAGAAGCTCAACCATCTGAGCGTTCCCATGGGGAAGGAGCGGCACGAGGTGCCGGTCCTGCACGCCGGGGACATCGGCGTCGTCGCCAAGCTCAAGCACACGCACACCAACGACACGCTGTGCACGAAGGAGCGCCCCGTCGCGCTGGCCCGGATCGAGTTTCCCAAGGCGGACATCGCGATCGCCATCCGGGGGGCGAGCCGCAACGACGAGGATAAGCTCGGTGAGGTGCTCCCGAAGCTTCACGAGGAGGATCCGACCTTCAGCGCGGAGTTCAATCCCGAGCTGCACCAGACGATCGCTCGGGGTCTCGGCGAGCTGCACCTGGACGTGCAGTTCGAGCGCATGGCTCGAAAGTACGGAGTGCGGATCGAAACGGAGCAGCCCAAGATCGCGTACCGCGAGACGATCACGGCGAAGGCCGAGGGGCAGGGGAGGCACAAGAAGCAGTCGGGCGGACGGGGTCAATTCGGTGACTGCTGGGTCCGTCTTTCACCGAGGCCACGCGGGGCGGGATACGAGTTCGTCGACTCGATCAAGGGGGGGGTGATTCCGAACAAGTACCTCCCATCGGTCGACCGCGGAATCCAGGAGGCGGCCGCTCGCGGCGTCGTGGCGGGCTTCCCGCTCGTGGACTTCGAGGCGGAGTGCTACGACGGGTCGTATCACTCGGTCGACTCGTCCGACATCGCGTTCAAGCTGGCCGGCTCCCTCGCCTTCCGTCACGTGGCGGAGAAATGCCGCCCGATCCTCTTGGAGCCGGTGATCGAGGTTGCGGTCGTGACGCCGGACGAGTACGTGGGCGATATCATGGGCGACCTCACCTCGCGTCGCGGGAAGGTGCTCGGGATGGAGCCCAACGGCGGGCGCACGATGGTGAAGGCGTTGGTCCCCGAGGCCGAGCTCTACAAGTATGCGGCGACGCTGCGCTCGATGACGCAGGGGCGCGCACACCACACCCGAGCCCGGGCCGGCTATGAACCCGTACCGGAGCACCAGACTCAGAAGGTCACGGCCGAGCGCAAGAAGGAGCTCGAGGAAGCCTAGGGACACTGACGCAGCGGGCCGACCCGGTTGCCCGGGCCGGCGCCGATCATGGGTGGGCGGACTTGGCGAGAAAGCGATGCTCCGGCTGCCCGTTTCCTAGGCGGCGGAGGCTTCTCCGCCGCGGACCTCCTCGATGACCTGCTGGAGCGATGCCTTGGGGTGGGCCCCCACGACCGCTCCGATCGCCTCTCCGTCCTTGAAGAACCCGATGGTGGGGATCGACCGGATTCCGAAGGTCCCCGCGGTCACCTGGTTCTCGTCCACGTTCAGCTTGGCGAACCGCACCTCACCCGCGTATTCCGACGCGAGCTCCTCGATCACCGGCGCGACCAGCCGGCAGGGACCGCACCAAGGGGCCCAGAAGTCGACCACGGTCACACCTTCGCTCTTGACGATCTCTTCCTCGAAGTTGGCGTCGGTGAGTTCGATCACAGTCATTTCGCGTTCCCTCTCGTTGGTTGGCCGCCCGGCTAAGATGTCAGGATATAAATATATGAATGTTACTATGTAAAGCAAGCCCTCCTTCCGCTCCGCGGCTCTGTCGGGCAACTCCCTACAGGCTCCAGGCATTCTCCCCCACGGGTTTTCGGCCCATTCCCTCTATCCCGCGCGCCTCGTGAGGCGGAACGTGCACGGTGCTTGGGCCCGGTGCGTCCGACCCCATGCTCTTGGGCGGCGCCGAGCCGCTTCCTGTCCCTCGCGCCGGCCGGGATGACACCCCATGAGCCACGCCGTGCAAGGCCTCGCCGGAGTCGACGCCGAGACCCTCGGGATGATCCTCGACTCGATCCGCGAGTTCGCCGACCAGAACCTTCCCCAGGAACGCCTCCTCGAGCTGGACCGGACGCACGAGTTCCCGGAAGAGACCGTTCGGGCCATGTGTGCCGACCTCGGCGTCCAGCTTCTCTTCATTCCCGAGGCGTATGGCGGAATGGGGGGCGGGGCCTTCGACGTCTATCGGGTGTGCGAGCTCATGGCCGGCGTCGACCTGGCCCTCGCCACAGGTGTCCTGGCCACCTTCCTGGGCTCGGATCCGATCCTCTTCGGGGGCACCGAAGAGCAAAAGGCTCGCTGGCTGGGCGCCATCGCCGAACAGGGCCTTCTCATGGCCTACGGGGCGACGGAACCCGAGGCCGGAAGCGACCTCGGCGCCTTGCGGACCACGGCTACGAGGGTCGCGGAGAACGGTGCGGTGACCGGATACCGCATCAACGGGTCGAAGATGTGGATCAGCAACGGAGGCTACGCGGACCTGGTCTCGGTGCTCGCGATGGCCCCGGACGGCCCGACGTGGTTCGTGGTGGAGCGGGGAGCCGCAGGGTTCAGTAACGGCATCCCGGAGGACAAGCACGGAATCCGGGCGTCCAATACTGCCGCGCTCGCCTTTGAGGACGTCCTGGTGCCCGCCACCGATGTCGTGGGGCTGGTGGAGGGTCAGGGGCTGGTGCAGGCGCAGCTGGTTTTCGGGTACACGCGGCTGATGGTCGCGGCCTTCGGTCTGGGGGCGGGTTGGGCGGCCCTGGATCGCGCCATCCGCTACTCGGCGACCAGGGTCCAGGGGGGGAGCCCCCTTTCCCAGAAGCAGGGATTCACCCACAAGCTGATCGTTCCCCACGCATGCCGCTTGGAGGCCGGCCGGGCCTTCATCGAGGAGACGGCCCTGCGCATCGACGTGGGTGAAGGCACGCTCAACACGGAGGGGGCGATCGCGAAGTACCTCTCCACCGAGGCGGGCAACGGCGCGGCGGACGCGGCCATCCAGGCCCACGGCGGATACGGGTACGTCCGGGAGTACCTCGTCGAGAAGATCCGGCGCGACGTGCGGATCACCACGATCTACGAGGGGACCTCCGAGATCATGGAGATGACCATCGCGCGAGATCGCTGGCAGACCCACCTCAAGACGCGTGGCCGTCACTACCACGACGAGGCGGTCCCGCTGGAAGCCTTGCAGTCGACGGTTCCCACGGTCGGGGCGGCCACCGCAGCCCTGGCGCACCACGCGCTCGCGGAGATTCTCGAGAGAGCCAGGCAGGCGCGGCTCACCCGCCATCAGCACGTCCTCTTCCGGCTCGGCGCGATGATCGCCCGGGTGGAGGGCGCCGGCGCCCTCGCACGGAGAGCGGCGGCGGCGTTGGCCGGGGAGCTTCCGGACAAAGCGGACAGGCGGCTGAAGCCCGACGCGCTCGCGGCGGCCAGCAGGGTGTTCGCGCGCGAGACCGCGGCGGAGGTTGCGGCGGAGGGAATGCGGTGGGGGATCGGCGCAGACGGAGTGGGCGCCGGTGAACGGATGGCCTTCGAGGGTGCCCTCGGTCTCGGCGCGCTCTGGGACGCACAGGCCGGATTGGTCGAAGACATGGATCTGGTGTCCCGATCCCTCTACGCGATGGTGGAGGACTGACCATGGAAGCGGAGCGTGCCATCGCGATCGTGGGCCTCGGGACCATCCTTCCCGACGCCCCGGACACCGAAACCTTCTGGGCAAACCTGTCCCAGGGGCGCTACAGCATCAGCGATGTCACCGACCGGTGGGACCCGGCGCTCTACTACGACCCGGATCCGAAGGCGCCGGACAAGACATACTCGAAGATCGGAGGATGGGTGCGCGCCTTCGCTTGGGATCCGATGGCCTGGCGCATGCCGATTCCACCCAAGGTCGGGGAGATGATGGACCTCGCCCAGAAATGGGCCGTGGCCGCGTCCCGCCAGGCACTGCTCGACTACGGATACCCCGCCCGCCCACTGGATCCGGAGCGGGTGGCCGTGATCATGGGGAACGCGCTGGGAGGCGACTTCCATCTCTTGTCCGCCGCCCGGATCCTCTTTCCGGAGGTGGCCGAGGAGCTCCGCAGGGCCCCCTCGTTCCGAGCCCTCCCGACCCCGGTGCAGCTCGCGGTGATGGAGGAGCTGACCGCGGGCGTCCGTACCCGTCTGCCGGACATCACGGAAGACACCATGCCCGGGGAGCTGGGCAACATCGTGGCCGGGCGGGTGGCGGCTCTGTACGACTTCAAGGGCCCCAACTACATCGCGGACGCGGCGTGCGCCTCGGCCATGGCGGCGGTGAGCGCGGCGGTCGAAGGACTCGTCGAAGGGGACTACGACGCGGTCCTGACCGGTGGCATAGACGCCAACATGAGCGCGTCGACCTTCGTGAAGTTCTGCAAGATCGGCGCACTTTCGGCCACGGGCACGCGTCCATACGCGGAGGGCGCGGACGGCTTCGTCATGGGTGAGGGTGCGGCCGTGTTCCTGCTTCGTCGCCTCGCCGATGCCGAGCGAGATGGTGACAAGATCTACGCGGTCATCCTCGGATCCGGAGGCTCGAGCGACGGAAAGGGCAAGGGGATCACGGCCCCGAATCCCGTCGGTCAGCGCTTCGCCGTCGAGCGGGCGTGGAGAAGCGCAGGCGTAGCGCCGACGCCCGGAGACATGATCGAGGGGCACGGGACGTCCACCAAGGTGGGCGACGTCGTAGAGGTAGAGACACTGCACGCCGCCCTGCAGGGACAGGGCCTGCCCGCCGGTTCCCTGGCGCTGGGATCGGTGAAGTCGAACATCGGGCATCTGAAGGCTGGTGCCGGGGCAGCCGGCCTGATGAAGGCGACCCTGGCGCTGCACCACAGGGCGCTCGTACCGAGCCTGAACTTCCACGCACCGAATCCCAACCTCGACTTCCGCGCCTCACCCCTCCGCGTGAGCACCGACCTCGGTCCGTGGGAGAAGGGCCGGTCGAACGGAGGATCGGTGCGGAGGGCGGGGGTGAGCGCATTCGGCTTCGGGGGCACGAACTTCCACCTCGTGCTCGAGGAGCACGTGCCTGGCCGGAACCGCCCTCGAGCGGCGTGGACGAGTGGAGCGGACCTAACGGCGATGCCGGCGGCGGTCTCGTTCACTCCCGGCGCACCGGGCCCACGGTCGGGAGTATCGTCGCGACCGAAGGCTCCGTTGCGCGGGGCTCTGGTCGTCGGAGGCGCGTCGGAGCAGGAGCTCACCGCCCGCCTGCGCGAGGTGGCCTCGTCCGCAGCCGCGGGAGCTGCGCCACCGCCGTCGCCACCCCGCGCCGTGGACCTGCTTGCACCCGTGCGCGTCTCCATCGACTACGGCGACGCCGGGGAGCTGGCGGATCTGGCCACGCGGGCCTTGGCAGCGCTGGAGTCGGGGGACGAGGGGCGGTGGCGGGCCCTCCGGAACAAGGGCGTGTTCCTGGGCAGAGGGATGCCCGGTAAGGTGGCCTTCCTCTTCACCGGCCAGGGATCCCAGTACGTGGGCATGCTCGAGACCCTTCGGGAGGCCGAGCCGCTGGTCGCCGCCACGTTCGCGGAGGCGGACGCGGTGATGACACCCGTGCTCCGCGCTCCACTGTCCTCGAAGATCTTCGTGGACTCCGACGATCCGGTGGCTGTCGCCGCCGCGGAGGAGGGCCTCAGGCAGACGGCCATCACGCAGCCGGCGGTGCTCACCGTCGACACCGCGTTGGCCCGCCTCTTCGGAGCGTGGGGCATCGAGCCCGACATGGTCATGGGTCACAGCCTGGGAGAGTACGGCGCCCTCGTGGCGGCGGGGGGGATGCCGTTCGCGCACGCGCTGACCGCAGTGGCCGCTCGGGGCGACGCCATGACCCGCCTGTCTCTGGGGGACAACGGACTCATGGCCGCGGTCTTCGGGCCCTTGGGGGAGGTCTCCCGGGTCGTGGGCGAGGTCGACGGGTACGTGGTCATCGCCAACCTGAACAGCACGAAGGAGAGCGTGATCGGGGGCGCCAGCGACGCGGTGGAGCGCGCCATGGAGGCTCTGCGCACCGCGGGCTTCCGCGTGGCCCCGCTCCCGGTGAGCCACGCGTTCCACACCGAGATCGTGGCTCCCGCCGCGGATGTGCTCCGAGACGTTCTGAGTCGTCTCGATCTGCGGGCGCCGCGGATCCCGGTGGTGGCCAACGTGGACGCGGCCTTCTATCCCACGGGAGCCGATGCTCCCGGCAGGATGGTCGACATCCTCGGGCGCCAGATCGGGTCGCCGGTGCAGTTCGTGAAAGGACTGGAGGCACTCTACGACGCCGGCTGCCGCGTGTTCGTGGAGATGGGCCCGAAGCGCGCTCTGACCGGGATGGTCGAGGATGTGGTCGGACGCAGGGACGGTGTCACCGTCATGTACACGAATCATCCGCGGACGGACGACCGCATCGTGGTGAACCGCGCGCTGTGCGGCTTCTATGCGCTGGGCCTTGGCAGAGGCATCGAGGAAGAGCCCCTGCACGCCGCGGTCGAAACCGTACCCGTCCGGGCGCCGGCGATCGTGACGAACCGGGAGTCGCCGTCGGCGCCGCAGCCGTCGGCATCGCCGTCCGGCACCCAAGAGCCGGAGGATCGGCTGGTCACGCTGGGGAGGATGTTCGCGGACTTCCTCGACAAGAGCTTCCAGGCGTGGGCGGGAGGCGACGCACCCGCGCGCAAAGCCGCTCACGTCGGGATCACGGGCGCTGCACTCGGCCTGCCGGGGAACGAGCGCGTCTTCGACGACGACCACATCGGGCGCATCCTGCGAGGGGACGGCTTCATTCGGCCGGTTTCGGAAGAGCTGCGCGCCCAGATCCTGGACCGCCGGATCACACGGCTCGTGAAGGGCTCGGGTGGGGAGGCCCGGTTCGAGACCATCGAGGACCCGGATGACGTGATCAAGCTCGCCGGCAGGGCCGGTGCGCTGGATCTCGTGGACGAGTTCGGCTTCCCCGAGGACCGTCTCGAAGCCTTGGATTGGGTGACGCGACTCGCCATCGCCGCCGGGATCGACGCCCTGCGCGACGCCGGCATTCCGCTCGTGCGCCGCTACCGTACCACCACCACGGGATCTCGGCTTCCGCTGGGGTGGGCGCTGCCCGAGTCCATGCGCGATGATACCGGCGTGATCTTCGGCTCGGCCTTTCCCGGGTACGACGCGCTCGTCGGGACGGTCCAGGCCTACTATGAGGACCGCAGCCGGCGGGAGCGCTTGAACGTGCTCGAGGAGCTGCGGCGGCACGTGTCCGACGCCCAGACCCGGAACGCACTGGACGAGCGAATCTCGTCCTTGGAGGAGGAGGTCGGGGACCACCCATTCCGGTTCGACCGCCGCTTCCTCTTCCAGGTCCTGTCCATGGGCCACTCCCAATTCGCGGAGTACATTGGCGCCCGGGGACCGAACACCGCAGCCAACGCCGCGTGCGCCACAGGCACGCAGGCGGTCGCGTTGGCGCAGGATTGGATCGCGGGGGGGAGATGCCGCAGGGTCATCGTCGTCACCGCGGACGACATCACCACGGACCGCATGTTCCCCTGGTTCGGCTCGGGCTTCCTCGCGTCCGGGGCCGCAGCCACGGACTCCCGGGTGGAGGATGCAGCGCTTCCGTTCGACCGCAGGCGACACGGGCTCATCATCGGCATGGGAGGAGCCGCGCTCGTGGTCGAGGACGTGGGAGCCGCTGGTGAGAGAGGCGTTTCGCCCATCTGTGAGCTGCTGAGCACGGTCGTGGCCAACAGCGCCTTCCACGGAAGCCGTCTGGATGTGCACCACATCGCCGAGGTCATGGAGCGCCTCGTCGGGGACGCGGAGCGGCGGTGGCAGATCGACCGGCGCGCGATGGCCCGGGAGACGGTCTTCGTCTCCCACGAGACCTATACGCCGGCCCGGGGTGGCAGCGCCGGCGCGGAGGTGCGTGCGCTGCGTCAGGTGTTCGGAGCGGGGGCCGACGACATCGTCGTGGCGAACACCAAAGGGTATACGGGCCACCCGATGGGGGTGGCGGTAGAGGACGTGCTCGCGGTCAAGATGCTGGAGACGGGGGTCGTGCCTCCGGTGGCGAACTACCGGGAGGTGGACCCGGAGCTCGGGACGCTGAATCTGTCGCGGGGCGGTAGCTATCCGATTCGGTACGCATTGCGTCTCGCCGCGGGCTTCGGATCGCAGATCAGCATGAGCTTGCTCCGGTGGACGCCCCCTCCCGACGGCGCCAGACGAATTCCTGGGGACCTGGGCTTCCACCATCGCATCGTGGATCGAGACCGGTGGACGGCGTGGATACGGAGCGTCACGGGGTTGCCGACCCCTGAGCTCGAGGTCGTGCGGCGTACGCTGCGGGTGAGGGACGAAGGTGCGGCGGCGCCGGTCGCGACAGAGGGAGTCGCCGCGGCCCCGGCGGCTCGCGAGGTCGCACCGCCGCCGCCGCCTCGGGTGCCACCGCGCCCCGCGCCCCCCGAACCCGCCACCAGCGTGTCGGCGGCTCCGAGGGTGTCGACCTCGGCGCCTGTGGCGACGGCGGTGGACGCGGGCGGGGGCGACCCGGTGGTGGAGAAGGTGCTGGCGATCGTGTCGGAGCAGACGGGCTATCCGCCGGACATGCTGGAGCTCGAGCTGGACCTGGAGGCGGACCTGGGGATCGACACGGTGAAGCAGGCGGAGATGTTCGCCGCGATCCGCGGGGCGTACGGGATCGAGCGGGACGAGAACCTGGCGTTGCGGGACTACCCGACGCTGGCGCGCGCGGTGGAGTTCGTCTACGAGAAGCGCCCGGATCTGAGG
>QJYK01000155.1 GCA_003248075.1 Gemmatimonadota bacterium
TCGGCGTCCTCGTGCTCCACTGGATGGTCTTCTTCTGGGTGTCCACAGAGGCGAGCATGGGGGTGATCCAACGGATCTTCTACATCCACGTACCGTCCGCATGGGTGGCGTTCATGGCGTTCGGAATCGTCGCCCTCTGCAGCGGGGTCTATCTGTGGCTCGGCGACGAGCGTCTGGATCAGGCGGCGGTCTGCGCCGCGGAGGGGGGGATGGTGTTCACGACCATCGTCCTTCTCACCGGGCCGCTCTGGGCGAGGATCGCGTGGGGGACGTTCTGGACGTGGGAGCCCCGCCTGACGCTCACCCTGCTGCTCTGGTTCATCTACCTGGGGTACTTCATGGTGCGGTCCGCGACCGAGAATCCGGAGCGCGGCAAGCGCTTCGCGGCCGTGGTCGGGCTCGTGGGCGTGGCCGACATCCCTCTCATCCATCTCAGCGTGGTATGGTTCCGCTCGCTCCATCCGAGCCCGGTGGTCATGAAGCCGGAGGGCCCGACCCTCGACCCCGACATGCTCACGACCCTCATGGTGGGGCTCGGGTCCTTCACGTGTCTCTTCCTGGGCGTGTTCCTGCTCCGTTACACCGTCGAGGCCGCCCACCACGCGCTCCAGCTCCGCGAACGCCGGGCCGCGGCGGTGTCATGAACCGAGGTTCCATGCCCTTCATACCATGGCGAGGGAGATCGTCCACCATGATGCGCCGCCCGAATCGCTTCGCGCTGGTTCCACTCCTGGTCACGCTGCTCCTGGTGGCGCACGCGACGTCGCTCGTGGCGCAGGAGCGAGGGTTGCCGGGCACCACGCTGGCCGAGCAGAGCCTGCGTCCGTACAGCTTCGTGTTCATTGCCTACGCGATCGCGTGGGCCCTGGTGTTTGGGTGGGTCGTCAGCGTGGCCCGGAGGGCCTCGGGGCTGGCGCGTCGCTTGGAGGAGTAGGGCGGGATCCGTTCCGCGATCCTCGGTTTTCCGGAGGCCACCACGGCGCGCGCCGCCGGATTTCCGCAGTCTTCGCGCAGGGCTGGTGTGCGGTCGGGTCCCCTTCGATCCGCCCCGTGGGCTCACGGTCCTCGCCGCAGTAACCGATCCCGCGCCCCGGGGACCCGGGAACCCCGCGTCGGGCCTCGCATCCACGGGCTGGCACGAAAATGGCAACCTTCACAGATTCAGGTGCCATTGACGCAAGTCCGAGCGTGCGACTTGCCGGCGCGGCTGGAGCCGAATCCTCAACAGGAGGCATTGTTTCCATGAAGATCGTTCGGAGCGCCACCCCAGCCGTCGTGAGGCTCGCGTTCCTCGCGCTCATCGCGGCACCGGCGGCTCGGGCTCAGACCACCACCATGCCCAGCACGCTCCGCTACGGCTCGGGTCTGCTGGACATCCCGGTTGCCTCCGTCCTTCCGCACCTTGCGATCACCGGCACCTACTCCGGCTTCTTCGTGAAGATGGATCGACGGGTGGACGTGAACGCGTCCGGGAACGCATCGGGGTACGGCCCCGGGATCGACAAGTTCTTCCAGGACGGCTCGGTCACGATCGGGCTCATGGACCGCGCGGAGGCGGGTGTGTCGGTCCAGAGCTTGAACAGCGAAGCCGAGGGTGGGAACATCCTCGGCTTCTACGGCCGCCTCCAGCTCGTGCAGCCGACGAACCAGGGGATCGGCTTCGCCGTGGGTGCGCGGTACGTGACCGCGCCGTCGTACGGAACCGGCGTAGAGTACCAGCCCGGTCGGCTCGGCATCCCCGACGAGCGCTTTCGGAAGGAGTACACGGGGCTGAGCGAGACGGTGAACACCCAGCTCACGCTCTACGGCGTCGCGACCGCCCACGTACGCGGCTTCGACGACGGCTTCCTCCCGCGGCACGACCTGACGCTCTCCGTCGGATGGGGCAACGGGATGTTCAAGGACGGGGACCGCCTCGGCTACTACAAGTTCGCCGACTCGGAGGGCCTCTTCCTGGG
>QJYK01000215.1 GCA_003248075.1 Gemmatimonadota bacterium
TCATTCTGCTCCAGGACGTGGCGGTGGGAGCCGCCGGGGGGCATGACCTGGCGATCTCGGATGAGGGCACCCTCGTATATCGCCCAGCGACGGCCGGGCGCGGCCGAGACGGTCGGTTGGTGTGGGTGACGAGGGAGGGCGCGGAGCAACCCATCGACTCGACGTGGACCGGCTCCTTTTCCGGACCGGCGCTCTCCCCCGACGGGAGCCGTTTGGCGGTGGAGCTCGAAGGTCCTGCGTCGAACGACATCTGGATCAAGCAGCTGGACCAGGGGCCAACCCTTCGCCTCAGCGTGCAGGGAACCTCGAACAATGGAGCGGCGTGGACGCCGGATGGAGCGTCGGTGACGTTCTCATCGAACCGCGGGGGAACTTCTGGGGACCTGTGGACGCGGAGGGCCGACGCAAGCGTGGCCGCGAGCATGACCCAGGGTGACGAGCGAGCTCTCAGGAACCCCGTCTGGTCGCCTGACGGGGAGTGGCTCGTCTTCGCCACGATCTACTGGGAGGTCGGCCAGGGTGACATCTTTGCCGTCCGCCCTGGGAGCGACGACGCGCCGATCGCATTGATCGCCACCGAGTTCAGGGAGGTTACACCCGCACTGTCTCCCGATGGACGTTGGCTCGCGTACGCGTCGAACGAATCGGGTCGGTCGGAGGTCTACGTGGTGCCCTTTCCCGATGCGGCACAGGGGAAGTGGCCGGTGTCCGAAGGCGGTGGCAGTGAGCCCGTGTGGGGACCCGATGGGAGAGAGCTCTTCTATCGCAACGGAGCCAACCGCCTGGTATCCGTCGCGGTCCAGACATCCCCCGGCTTCGCCGCGCAGGAACAAACGATACTCTTCCCAACTACGGCCTACTACTCAGCCCCCCTGAGGGGCGCCCAGTACGACGTGAGCCCAGATGGGGAGCGGTTCGTGATGATCCGGCAGCCCGCAGGCGAGGGAGAGTTGGGCGGCGACCTGGTCGTGGTCGAGAACCTCTTCGAGGAGCTGAAGAGGCTGGCGCCGCGCTGATCGGTCCGATGACCCCCTGAATCCCCAACGGGGCCGTCGTGCGCCGTTGGTTCGCCCAGTCCTGCGCCCCGCTCCGCCGCGGCTTATGATGGCCGTCTCTCATGACTGAAACGCCCATGGCCGACCCGATCGTGCGCCTGAACGCTGCCCTCGATGGCCGCTACCACATCGACCGCGAGCTCGGTGCCGGTGGCATGGCCACCGTCTATTTGGCCGAGGACCTCCGGCATGGACGCAAGGTCGCGCTGAAGGTCCTGAAGCCCGAGCTGGCGGCCGTGGTCGGGGCCGAGCGCTTCCTGGCCGAGATCAAGACGACGGCCAATCTCCACCACCCGCACATCCTGCCCCTCCACGACTCGGGTGAGGCCGACGGGTTCCTGTTCTACGTCATGCCGTACGTGGAGGGGGAGAGCCTGCGGGAGCGACTCGACCGGGAGACGCAGCTTCCTATCGACGAGGCCGTCCGCATCGCGACGAACGTGGCCGAGGCTCTTCAGTACGCGCACGAGCGGGGCGTCATCCATCGCGACATCAAGCCGGCGAATATCCTCCTCCAGGCCGGAAAGCCGGTCATCGCGGACTTCGGGATCGCGCTCGCCGTGGGCGCGGCCGGAGGCGGACGGCTCACCGAGACGGGGCTCAGCCTCGGCACGCCGCACTACATGAGTCCCGAACAGGCCACGGGGGACGAATCCGTCGGGCCCGCTGCGGATACCTACGCCCTGGGCTGCGTCCTCCACGAGATGCTGGTGGGAGAGCCACCGTTCAGAGGGTCCACGCCTCAGGCGGTCCTGGCGAAGATCATCACCGGGGAGACGCCGTCCGCGAGGGTCGAGCGGGCTTCGGTGCCGCTGAACGTGGACGGCGCGACCAGGAAGGCGCTCGAGAAGCTTCCGGCCGACCGGTTCGTGGGGGCAGGGGCGTTCGCCGCGGCCCTCGCCGGCGGCCGAGCGGGTCCGTGCGCGCCGCTGGAGAAACGTGGCGCTGGTTGCGCTCGCCTTTGCAGCCGCCGTCACCCTTCGGGCGGCGCTCCGGAGTGGGGCCACGGCTCCGATGCCCGTGGAGCGAGCGCGCATCTCCCTCGGGACGGCGAGCCTGCGCGGGAATTCCATCGCGCTGCGCACGACCATCGCCCCAGACGGGTCCGCCATCGTATTCGCCGACACGGTCGGCGGCGTGTACCGCCTCTGGTACCAGGCCCGGGAACAGGCTCGGCCCACCCCCATCGCAGGGACGGAGTCGCCGACCAGCGTTCAAGCCCCGGCCTTCTCGCCCGATGGCATCGATCCTGGAACGCCGTCACCTGGATGGGTGAAGGGACGATCGCGTTCAACGGACAAGGCTACAACATCCTGGCGGTCAGCGAGTCCGGAGGGCCCGTCGAGACCCTGTTCGACCCTCCCG
>QJYK01000125.1 GCA_003248075.1 Gemmatimonadota bacterium
CACGTCCTCGCGCGCGTCTCGCGCCGTGAGGACGAGGATGGGGACCGTGCGCTCACGCGCTCTGAGCTCGCGCACGATCTCGAGCCCGGACTTTCCGGGCAGCATGATGTCGAGCAGGAGCAGATCGTAATCGTACACGTTGGCTTTGGAGAGACCGTCGACGCCGTCGTGCGCGACGTCGACCGAGTACCCCTCCTCGCGCAGCCCCTTCTCCAGGAAGCTGGCTACTTTCTTCTCGTCCTCTACGACGAGGATGCGCATACGCTCCTTCCGCCCTGGCCGCCTCCGCTCGTCGCGACCGCCTTCCGCAAGCTAGGGGTCGGACGCGGGACCGAGAAGTCGCCTTGACGGGGGCCGCCCCAGCCGCTCACGCTGGGCGCAGCACGGAGGCAACGCTCCCACCCGGAGGCCCCATGATCTCGAAGCCCTGGCAGCTCCTGTCCCCCCTGCTCGTGTGCGTCGGCGCGTCCGGGGCCCCACTCGCCCCCGCCTCCGCCCAGGGTACGGTGGCTGTCCGGGCGGCGCACGTGATCGACGGTACCGGCGCGGCTCGCGTGGGCCCCGCGGCCGTGCTCATCGAGGGGGACCGGATCACGGGCATCGTCGCCCCCGGAGAGGTGCCCGCGGGCGTCCGGGTGATCGACCTGGGGGGTGCCACCCTCCTACCCGGGCTCATCGACCTGCACACGCACCTGTCCGGCAGCACGGAGGTGACCTGGGAGGAGGAGCTGGTCACGACCACGCCGGGGTACGCCACGCTCTGGGGCGCGCGCAATGCGCGGGTGACGCTGGAGGCCGGCTTCACCACGGTGAGGGACATGGGTCCGACGTGGCCGTACACCGACGTCGACCTGCGCAACGCGATCGACGAGGGACTCGTGCCCGGCCCCCGCATGTCGGTGGCAGGCAACTACGTCTCCGCGACCGGTGGAGCCGGCGACGCCCGACAGTTCTCCATCTACGTGGACGTTCCGGTGGTGCGCAATCTCGCGGACGGCGTGGACGCCGTCCGCGCCGCGGTGCGCTCGAACTTCAAGTACGGCGCGGACTTCGTGAAGATCCTGGCCACCGGCGCCGTGCTCTCCCGAGGCATTCCCCCCGGTGCGCAGCAGTACTCCGACGAGGAGATCGCGGTGGCGGTGGAGGAGGCGGCCCGATGGGGGCGCTCCGTGGCCTCCCACGCCCACGGGGCGGAGGGCATCAAGGCCTCGATTCGGGCCGGCGTCAGGACCGTCGACCACGGCTCCATGATGGACGAAGAAGGGCTGGCCATGCTCCTGGCCAGCGATCGGACCTTCTACGTGCCGACGCTCTACGTGGGGCAGATCGTGGTGCGCGACGGTGCGTCTCTCGGCATCCCGCCGGCGGAGATCGAGCGCTCCCGGCGCATGGCGGAGTTCCGTAACGCCACGTTCAGACGCGCTCTGGCGGCCGGTCTCCCCATCGGTTTCGGAACCGACGCCGGGGTGTTTCCGCACGGAGACAACGCCCGAGAGCTGACCCTGCGCGTCGAGCTCGGCGAGCCGCCCATGAGCGCGATCGTGGCCGCCACCTCCCTGAACGCCCGCATCCTCGGCTGGGACGACCGCGTCGGCTCGATCGTGCCGGGAATGCTCGCGGACATGGTCGCCGTCGCCGGCGACCCCCTCGCGGACATCACCGAGCTCGAGAGGGTCCGATGGGTCATGAAGGGAGGGGTGGTGGTGAGGGACGCCCTCCGCTGATGGCGCGACGCGCCTTGCAAACGCTTCACCCACATGATAAGGTCCTCGCCGCCGGGCTCCTGCGGGTTTTCCGCGCTCCCCCACATCACAGAGGTACTATGGTCGCAATCGTCGCGGCCCTCCTCGTTGCGCTCCTCATCCCAACCGCCGGGCCCTCCGCCAGCACCTCGACGGCGGGCACGCCGCCCGGAGCTGCCGAGCCCGACCCGACGCATGCGCTTCCGGCCGATACCCTCGTCACTCCGCCCGTGCTGCGGAACGCGTCCCGTGAGCCGAACACGGTGGAGGTGACGCTGACGGCGACGCCCACGACGCTCTCCCTCGTTCCCGGCTCCGAGACGGCCGTGTTCGCCTACAACGGAATGGTCCCGGGCCCGACGCTGGAGGTCTACGAGGGCGACCGGCTCATCATCCATCTCAGGAACGAGCTTCCCGAGGAGACCACCGTCCACTGGCACGGGCTCCATCTGCCCTGGTACGCCGACGGTAGCCCGTTCCACCCCATCGAGCCGGGTGGTCAGGCGGATTTCGACTTCGTCATCCCTCAGGGCACCGCGGGAACCTACTGGTACCATCCACACCCCCATCATCGGAGCGCGTACCAGGTAGCCAAGGGTCTGTATGGGGCGATCGTCGTGCGCGACCGCGACGATCCCCTCCCGGAGGTCGCGGAAAAGCTGCTCGTGCTCTGGGACAACCGCTTCCTTCAAGACGGGTCGATCGACCTGCCCGAGGCGCAATCGATGCAGGGGCGGATCGACTTCGAGAACGGGCGGGAGGGGGACGTCCTGTTCGTGAACGGTCAAGCGAACCCGACCGTCCGGATTCGCCCCGGCGAGGTGCAACGGTGGCGCATCGTGAACGCTTCGGCCGCCCGGGTCTACCGGCTCGGTCTCCAGGGGCATGAGCTGCTCTACGTGGGAAGCGACGGCGGCCTCTTCGAGAAGCCGGTGCCCACGGACGATGTGCTGATCGCCAACTCGGAGCGTATCGAGATCCTGGTCCGCGGGACGGCTGCGCCCGGAAGCATCGTGACGTTCCAGGATCTGCCGTACGACCGATACATCCCGCAGACCCGTCCACGCTCATGGGACAAGCCCCGCGACCTCCTGACGCTCCAGTACACGGACGAGACGCCGCTGCGGATGGAGGTACCGTCGGCGCTTCGGCCGGTCGCGTGGATGGACACCACCGACGTGACCGCGCGACGGGTGATGGTGCTCACCCAGGGCTTCATCAACGGCAAGACGATGGACATGAGCCGCGTCGACGAGGTCGCGGAGCTGGGGACCAGGGAGATCTGGCAGGTGGAGAACCTGGTCGGGATGGATCACCCGTTCCACCTGCACGGCTTCCGCTTCCAGGTGCTCGCGCGGAACGGGGTGCCCGAACCGTTCCCGAGCTGGCACGACACCGTGAACGTGCCCAAGCACGAGACCGTGCGCTTCATCGTCCAGCTCGACGACTATCCCGGGAAATGGATGTTCCACTGCCACATCCTCGACCATGAGAATGCGGGGATGATGGGGATTCTCGAAGTCCGTTAAGACCAGACCCCTGACACAAGGGAAGGAGAGGTTCATGAGAGGTTCGAGCGGCCCTGCGAGGACACGCCGTTCTGCCGCGATCCTGGCCGTCATCGCGGCCACCGGCGTGGCGGTGGCATTCACCAGTGGTCCGGACGGACCAGGCGCTGCTCGCGAAGTCGGGGCGGAGCAGCAGGTCAACCGGGAGACGATCCTGAAGGGGCGGCAGCTCGTCCTCGAGCACGGTTGCGGCGGGTGCCACGGTGGCGACGCCAACCCGGCAGCCCCCGGCTTCCTGGCCGGGATCACGTCGCCCGCGCAGGAGTTCCCGATCGGCGCCTGCGCCGAGCAACCCGGTGCCGAGCCCTGCTGGATGACGAGGCCTCGGAACCTGACGCCCGACAACACGACGGGCCTGGGCCGCTTCTCGGAGCGGCAGATCTTCAACGCGCTCCGCTTCGGGCTCCGTCCCGGCGAGACTGCCGACGTGGAGATCACGTCGTCCACGCCGGGCGAGGGCAACTTCCCGCTCAGCCCCAAGTACCTGGCACCGCCGATGCCCTGGAACTCCTGGCGCCACATGCCGGACGCGGACCTGTGGGCCATCGCGGCGTACCTGAAGCACGGTCTGAAGCCGGTCTCGAACCAGGTGGAGGACAGCGAGGGTCCGCCGGACTTCTGGGCCAGCGCCTACACCGAGGAGACGTTCGGGAGCTATCCGGCGCCTCCGTTCCCCGCAGCGGCCGAGCAGGAGCCGGTTGACCGCTCGCTCCGGGACCGGGTGCTCGCCGGGCGGCAGCAGGTCCTGGAGCACGCATGTGGCGACTGCCACGGCGGCTTTCAGAACCCGAACGCCGAGGGCTTCCTGGCCGGGGCCAGCGCGCCGGGGCAGATCTTCCCGGTCGGGCCCTGCCTCGAGGATCCGTCCGCGCCCTGCTTCATGATGCGCCCGCGGAACCTGACGCCTCACCCCGAAGCCGGAACAGGCCGCTACACCGAGCGGCAGATCTTCAACGCGATCCGCCACGGCCTCCGACCGAGCGGTACCCCCGACCGCGACATCACGCCGGAGACCTTCCCGGCGGATCCGGACTTCCTCGGCCCGGGGATGATCTGGTTCGAGGTACGCCACATGTCCGACGCCGACATCCGGGCCATCGCGACCTATCTCAAGCACGGCCTGAAGCCGGTGAACCGCGTCATGGAGGAGAGCGACCGGCACCCGGACGGATGGGGCACCTTCTACACCGACGAGGAGGTAGGGACCTTCCCGGCGCCGCCCTTCCCGACCGTCAACGAGGTAGGCGGGTGAGGTAGCCCGGGGGGACCCGCCGGTACAAGCGGACAAAGGGGCGCGCGTGGCTCGTCCACGCGCGCCCCTTCCGACACTGAGGTTGGTGCCGCCTACCCCGAGCCCTCGACCCGCTCCCGCGGCGGCAGGATCCGGTCCAGCCTGTACGAGGCGATTCGATAGATGACCGTCCCGCCTGCGGTACGAGCCCACCGATCTCCCGTTCCGCTCCCGATCTCGATCTCGCCGAGCGGCGAGCCGTCGGAGCCGCGGGCGACCAACCGGCCGCCAGGAGCGCTCGCGGCGAGGGAGTCTCCCTCCATGAGGAAGCCGTCCCCCCTCAGGTCGCGCAGCTCCCCGAGCAGGCTCTGCACCGCACCGGCGTCCGCCTCGGCGCCGTCGTCGAACGTCCACGTGCTGTCACCGCGCTCGAGCGCGTAGCGCTGCCCGTCCCGGTCGACCTCCAGCGCGGTCACCGCCGAGGTGTCCACGGCGACCATCCGCTTGCTGCGCCAGTCGTTCACCGACCTGCGTGCGTGCGAGCGAAGGTCGACCTCGAGTACATGGACCTCGTCCTGGTCCGGGAGCCTCACGTAGGTCGTTCCGTAGCGTGGGCCCTGGTTCCCGACCAGAAGGGTGCGCGCCGCGCCGGCTACATCGACCTCCAGCGTACGGGCGCTGTCGGCATCCACGCCCATGCGGGCATGATTGGCCGCGTTCTTGGCCGCGACGTCCCCGAGGCTCGCGCCCGCCAGACCGTCCAACAGCCGGACAACCGTCCCCGAATCCGCGGCCAACCCGTTGACGCTCCAGCGCCCGCCGGACCGAGCCAGCTCCACCGGGTCCGTGCCGGCGCCGTCGAATCGAAGCGTCTCCAGGGACGCGGTATCGGTCAACGCGGCCACGAGATCGCCGAGGGCGCCCGAAGGCGCGGGCGGACGCCCCGATCCGGAAGCCAGGCTCAGAACGCCCCAGACGACGACCGCGACGATCAGCGCTCCCACCAGCCGCTTCAGCGTCTCCTGACTCATGACACCACCTCCCCCCAGCGGGCCTCGGCCCGTCGGCGTCGACCCGTGATGCGTAGGAGCCCGAAGAGCGCGAACAGCAGCGGAAGCCCCACCAGGTTCCCCCACTTGAGAGCGCTCTTGCGGAAGTCCGACGTGAACACGAGGGACGGGGGAGCTCGGTTCTTGGCGCGGATCCCCATGAGGAGCTCGTCCTGCGCCAGCCAGTCGATGGCGTTGGCGAGAAAGGCCAGGTTGCCCGGGTTCGACTGGATGAACTGGGCCTCGGCGAACGTGGCGTCGCCGACCACGATCATGCGACCGCTGGTGGCGTCCTCACCGGGATCGATCGCCACCGCGACGGTGCGCACGGCGAGCTCGTCCTGCGCCCGGTTCCAGTCCTGGTCGGGCATGATGAGCCCCCCGCCCTCCTGCAGGGCGCCGGCCTCGGTCGTCTCGAAGAGGGGCGTGACATGTACCGTGTCCTCGATCTCCAGGGGACCGGCCCACCCCAACGAGAGCGCGTTGATTCCACGGGTCACCGGGTGGTCGCCGCTCGGCAGGGTCACCGGCCACAGCGGGTAGGGCGCCACCACGCTGAACGGCCCCCGACGCCCCATCGAGACGCGCTCGCTCGAGGCCAGGTCGAGGACGAGGCTGTTCGAGAACTTCACGCCTTTCCGCTCCAGCCAGGGCTCGAGCCCGGAGGTGATCGGCTGCGCCATCGGCGACTGTTGATCCAACATGACCGGCTCGAGCAGCAGCAGGGCCGCTCCCCCACCGTCCACGTATGCCTCCATGTCGCTGAGGGTCCCCGCGTCGATGGGCTCCGTGGGCCCGGCCACCACGAGGACCCGCGTCGAGTCCAGAGGCGACTCCACTCCCTCGGTGGTGGGGTTCCACGAGCGCAGGTCGAAGCGATCGGTGAGGCTCTCGGACAGGCCGGAGATCTCGTACGGCCCCTTCCCGCCGAAAGCCTGCACGAAGGTCACGCGCCCCCGCTCGTCGGTGGTCATCGAGGCAATGTCCGACGCCAGGCGGAACTCCAGGTCGTCCACCCGGTCGATGATCGGGATGACCTCACGCTGGTCGGCGTAGGTGACCGCCAGGCCGTAGTAACCCCTGCGCACCTGGAACTCGTCGTCGCGAAGCACGTTGAACTCCACCGGGCCGATTCCAAAGGAGCGGGCCTCCTCGGCCGCGTCCTCGTCCTTGTCCGGATCGGCGACGGTGATCGACAGATTGCCGTTGGACGCCCCGGACATGTCCGCGAGCAGATCGCGCACGTCGCGAAGCTGCAGCTGGATCTCCGGAGGCAGCTCGTCCGACGCGAACAGCTTGATCCGGACGATATCGTCGAGGTTGCCGACGATCTGCCTCGTCCCGTCCGAAAGGGTGAACAGATTGCCGGAGGTGAGGTCCAGTCGCCCGCGCACGTGGCTGCCGAGCAGGTTCACCACGGCGACCAGAACGATGAGAACCGCCGTCCCGGCCCGCAGCCTCCCATAGTCCGGGTTGGAGCGGCTGAGGCGGTCGCGCGCGACCTGCCCCGTGGCGAGCACCAGGAACAGGCCCGCCATGGTGCCGAAGTACAGGACGTCGCGCAGATCGACGACGCCCCGGGCCACGTTCTCGAAGTGACCCACCACGGAGAGTCGCGCAAGCGCTCCCGAGATCGAGGGCGGAAGCCCGATCTGGACGACCTGCACTCCGATCAGGAAGAACAGGAAGCTCGCCGAAGCGCCAACGATGAAGGCCGTGATCTGGTTGCGGGTCACGCTCGACGCCCATAGCCCGAGCGCGACGAGCTGTGCCGCCAGCAGGGCCGCACCGATATACTGCGACAGCATGATTCCGGGATCGGCCGACGAGGCGAGCAGGACGCCCACCGCGGTGGGCGCGGTCCCGGCCAGCGCGACCAGCACGAAGAGCCAGTCGCCCAGGAACTTCCCGAGCACGACCTCGGCCTCCGTGACCGGCTGGGCCATCAGCCATTCCAGGGTGTGACCGCGCCGTTCCTCGGCCAGGCTGCGCATCGTCGCCGCGGGCACGAACACCGAGAACAGGATCGGGAGGAGGTCGAACATGGGCCGCAGGGAGGCCACGCTCGACGCGTACATGGTGCGGAAGAGCAGGAACAGGCTGAGCGCCAGAAAGGCGACAACCAGCACGTACGCGGTCGGCTGATCGAAGTAGCCGCGCAGCTCGTGCTTGGCGATGGTCCACACCCGGGCGCTCACGCTTCCACCTCCTCGCTCATCTCCGGCGCGTCCGCCGTCAGGTTCCGGAAGACCTGCTCCAGGCTGTTCCGCTCCCGGTGCAGCTCCCAGAGCGTCCACCCGCGGTCCGTGGCGAGCCGGAAGACGTCGGGCCGAAGATCTCGGTCGCCGTGACTCTCGAACGAGACGCGTATGCGGCCTTCGACCCCCTCCGTGGTCGGCGACTCGGCCCCGGGCAGCGCCGCGAGCGCCTCCGTCACTCCGTCGCCGACCGCCTCCACCACGTAGCGCGAGCCGCCGGAACGCGTGGTGATGAGCTCCTCGACGGTCCCCTCCGCGGCGAGACGACCACGTGTGAGAATGACCACGCGCGAGCAGGTGGCCTCCACCTCCTGCATCACGTGGGTGCTGAGGAGGACCGTGCGCTCGCGTCCGAGGTTGGCAACGAGCTTGCGGATCTCGACCCGCTGGTTCGGGTCCAGACCCTCGGTGGGCTCGTCCAGGATGAGCACCTCGGGCCGGTGCAGGATCGCGGCGGCCATCCCGACGCGCTGCCGGAAGCCCTTCGAGCACTCGCCGATGGGCCGGTAGAAGACCGCCCCGACGTCGGCCTCGTCCACGGCGTCGGCGACCCCGCGCCGCCTCTCCTCCCAGCCCAGGCCACGGAGGTCCGCGACGAAGTCCAGGTATTCGGCGACCAACATGTCGTCGTAGAGCGGGTTGGCCTCGGGAAGGTACCCGATGCGGCGTTTGGCCCGCGTGAGCGCGTCTCCGATCGGGACCCCGTCCAGGTGCACCGCCCCCTCGTCGGGCTGCAGCGTCCCCGTGATCATGCGCATCGTGGTCGTCTTGCCGGCTCCGTTCGGGCCGAGGAAGCCCACCACTTCCCCGCGATCCACCTCGAAGCTCAAATCGTCAACGGCGACCAACGAGCCGTATCGTTTGGTCACACCTCGTACTTCGATCATCGTCACTCCAATCGTGCCAAAATGATAAAGCCGCGCCGGGTCGCCCGACGCGGCATCAGCACGAAGGTCCGGTTTGGTCGAGCCGGCGCGTCGAGCGAATCCCATTCGTCCGTGCCCCCGGATCCCGGGGACCACGATTCTATGCAGCCCGTCCGCGGGCTGTCCACCCTTGCATGGATGGACCTGGGGGTCCGGGGGGTTGCCTGGCGCTCCTATTCCTTGACCGTGAACACCGGCAGGCGCAGCCCCCAGAAGATGGCGGCGAGGCGCATCGCCACGATGGCGAGCATCCCGACCCACCCCGACGGCGAGCGCCCCAGCCCCAGCGCCTCGAGGCACAGGTAGAGCGTGACGCCGCCGATCGCCGCCGAAGCGTACAGCTCGCCGCGACGCAGGATCATGGGCACGTCGTTGGTCAGGACGTCCCGCACGACGCCGCCGGCCACACCGGTCATGGCTCCCATGAGCACCGCCACGATGCCCCCCAGGCCCACAGACTGGGCGACCTGGGCCCCGGCGATCGCGAAGAATGCCAGCCCGAGGGCGTCCGCGATGGCCAGCGACTCGCGGGGCGGCTTGCGCACCCGGGCCCACGACACGGTGGCCACCGTCGCGAGGAGGATCACCCACAGGTAGCTCGGATCCCCGATCCAGAAGACCGGGCTCCGGCCCAGGAGGAGGTCGCGCAAGGTGCCGCCACCGATGGCGGTGACGGCCGCGATGACGATCACGCCGAAGAGGTCGAAGCTCTTCCGTCCTGCCGCCAACGCACCGCTGGCCGCGAATACGGCTACGCCGAGTAGGTCGAGGTATCGCATCGTCTTACGGAAGCTCCGCCTGAGTCAGACGCCCCGCCATCGGAGGCGCCGTGGCCCCGACCATGGTTCGGACCCTTACGGGTTGAGCCAATAGCTGGCCTTGAGGACGAGGATGTTGTCCGGTCGTGCCGCGAACAAGGCGCGTCGGTCACGACCCAGGTCGAAATCCCCGATCCCGGATGCATAGTCGGCGCGAACTTGCTGCCACGCCAGGTAGAGCGTCGATCCCGGGCGCCATTCCCAACGGAGCACGGCGTTGCCCCTGAGCGAACGGAAGTTGAAGTCCACGCTCTCGTCCGCGCCCGCGAGGTCCTGGCGCTGCAGGAACTCGTAGCTCCCCGGGCGGGCCAGCTGCGTGAACCCGCGGTAGTCCCCGCTGGAGATGAAGGGCTGGACGTACGTCTCCAGCGAGAGCTTGGGCGTGAAGGTCACGTTGAGGCGCGTGACGAAGGAGATCTCCGTCTGCTGGAGCGGCGCGAAGAGGTAGTCCGATCCGTACGTGGTCGTATTCCCCGTGCCCGCGACCGTCCCGACGTACTGCGCCCCCGTGAAGGTCCGCCCGAAGGACGGGCCCGTGCTGATGTTCCAGCGCTCCGATCTGTAGGAGACGTTGACGCCGCCGCCCGCGTTCCAGCCGTCGTAGTCGTCACGTCCGGCGCTGACGGCCAGCCCGAAGGAGAGCGACTTCCTGGAGTCCGTGCCCATGTGCACGTTCAGGCCCACGTTCGCCGGCCGCTCCATGAGCGGACCACCCCGCGTGGACCGGTCGTCGTACGCTCGATGGAAGCGGCTGACTCCTACGAACGTCGACCAGTACCCCAAGGTGCGGAAGCTCCACGACAGTGACGTGACGCCCAGGATGCGCTGCCAGTCGAAGTTGTGCTCGAAGCGGTTCGTCAGGGTGAGCGAGTAGTTCCTGAAGAACGACCCCGGACGCGTCTGGACCCAGGAGACGTCCGCCTGGAGGTCGCGGCGGTCCGTTCGGGTCTGGAATCCGAGATCGTTCACCTCGTAGTCCGGTGTGGTCTCGGCCACCGCCACGCTACCACGCCAGTGCTGCCCCGCCTGCCGGGATAGCGACATCCCCACGGAGTGGCCGGTCATGGAGGTCAGGTCCGCATCCACGCCCAGGTGTGCCGCGTCGGGACGCTGGAAGAAGTGGTTGCCCGCCCGCTGCACGCGCACCAAGGCCTCGGGCGTCCCCCGGATGTGGCTCAGGGCGGCGGTGCCCTGCAACAGCCAGGCGCGGTTGGAGAACTCGTGACGGAAATCGACCCCGCCGCCCCAGGCGCCGCTCCGCAGCGCTGCCTCCGCCTCGGGAGAGCCCAGATCGCGGACCGCCGAGGTCATCATCAGGCCCACGGCGCTCTGACCGTCCCTCAGGTCGCGGCGCGCGCGCGCCACCAGGTAGTTCGTCAGCGGCTCGACCACGAAGCGCCCTTCCCCACCGGAGCTCTGGTCGAGGAAGCGCGCTCTCTCCTCCGCCGTCACTGCCTCGATGACCCCCAGGCTCCAACCTCCCGCGGTCTTACCCGTGAGCTTGGCCGCGCCCAGGATCGTGGTCCCCTCCGGAGCGTCTGCGGGGCCGGGTGGCGCGAGCTGCGGCGCGCGCCCGATGCGACGGGAATAGAACATCTGCCCGCCCGACGTGTTGCGACCGAAATCGAAGATCTCCCCCCCCTCCACGAAGAAAGGGCGCTTCTCCTGGAAGAAGGTCTCGTACACCCCCAGGTTGATCACGGCGGGATCCACCTCGACCTGACCGAAGTCGGGGTTGATCGTGGCGTTCAGGGTGAGGGTGGACGTGGCCCGCCAGCGCAGGTCCAGCCCGGCCGAGCCGAACACCTCCGAGTCGTGCCGGAAGGGGTTGTCACCCCGGTCGATGCGCTCGTTGCGGGCGACGACGTAGGGGAGCAGCTCGACGGTGTTCCCCTGCGCGATGCGCTGGACTCCGAGGAGGTGGCCGTAGGTGGGAATGCCTCCCTGCTGGGTCTTGGGCACGTACGTGCTGGTGGAGTATTCCCCACGCCGCCCGATCACGCGTTCCAGCAGGATCCCCCAGACCTGTTCCGCCTCTTCCGGGAAGCGAATCTGGCTGAAAGGAATCCGGTACTCGACGGTCCAGCCCTCCGCGTCCTCGGTCGTACCGACGTCCCAGACCGCGTCCCAGGAGTTGTCGTCGGCCTCGCGCCCCTGTCCGTTCACCGACTTGACGGCGTCGCGTTGAACGCCGGCCGGGTTCACGTCGAAGGTGAAGCCCGTCCGGTGATCGTGGTAGGAATCGATGACGACGCCGAACCAGTCCGAGTCCATGAGGGGCATGTCCCGGCGCCCCAGGCGGCTCTGCACCCGGCCTCGGTCGTGGAGGCGCACGCCGATGTACAGCGCCTCGGCATCGTACACGATCCGGGCCTCGGTCCGTTCGCTCGCCGGCGCCCCTTCCTCCGGATCGACCTGCACGAAACGGTCGATGACGGGCGCCGCCTCCCAGGCAGCTTCGTCCAGGACCCCATCGACCCGGATCGCGGTGGAGGCCCTGACGGCCGTATGGATCGGACGCCCGCTCACGTGGGCATCGTCCCGCACGGACATCTGGGCCCCGGCTGGACTCGCCATGACCCCGAGGGTGACCGACGCGAGCACGAGAGAGCGGTTCGACATGGCTTCGGGGGTTGGACGGATGGGGCGGCACGGCGCCGCACCTCGTACGGCGAGAAGCCCCGGATGTTTCTTGGACACCGGGCGTCCACCCCGGGTTGTGCGCGACGGGATGGCGCCCCGGCCGGCCCCGTGCGATGCTCCACTCCTTCGTCTGGCGCTCGTGTCCATCAGACCCTCCCTGCCGTGACGCTCCTCGATCCCATCCCGGATGGTCTGGTCGGGTCACCGCCGACGGGCTTTCGCGCCACGGTATCGGTGGTCGGGGACCTCCAGGCGGAAGGGGCGTTCGGACCATCGTGGGTCGCCACGGACGGTGAGCGCGTGGTCGCGCTGTCCGCCCGGGAGCTGCCGGTGGATATCCCGCTCGACCGCATCACCGAGGTCCGCGTCGACGAGCTGTTCGGAGCCTCTCGCCTGGTCGCGGTCACCGAGGGGGCGGACCACACCCTGGCGACCTACTCGCGCAACCTGGTCTCCGAGTTCGCGGCGCTCGCGCGCGCGCTCGACGATCTCCGCGAGGGAAGGGACCTGCAGCTCCCCGACGAGATCCAGCGTGCGACCTGCAGCCGCTGCGGTGCCCCCCTTCCCGACCGTGGGGCCACCTGCCCCAGATGTCTGTCGCGCGGCAGCGTGCTCCGGCGCCTCCTGGCGCTGTTGCGTCCCTATCGCGCCCGTGTGGCCCTCCTGATGCTCTGGACCACCCTGGGCGTGGGGGCGACGATGGTCCCGCCGCTCACCTACAAGATGATCGCCGACCGCGTGATCGGGGCCGGCAGACATGCCGAGCTGCCGTTGTGGATCGGGCTCATGCTGGCGGCGTTCCTGATGGCGAGTGGCTTCCAGCTCCTGACCAATTGGGCGAACGCCTGGCTCGGCGCTCGCGTCGTGGCCGACATGCGGGCGATGCTGCACGCGCGGGCGCAGCGGCTCCATATGGCCTACCACAACCGTCACGAGTCGGGGGCGCTCGTCGGGCGGGTCATGAACGACACCGGGGAGCTCCAGCACTTCCTGATCGACGGCGTCCCGTATTTCGTGGTGAACGCGCTGACCTTCGTGACCATCGCGATCATCCTGTTGGCCCTCGATTGGAGGCTCGCGCTCCTGGTGTTCCTGCCCGTGCCGCTGCTCGTGCTCGGCGGCGCGGGCTTCTGGCGCCTGTTGAGCCCACTCTTCCACAAGCGCGGAAACCGCGTCGGCCGACTGCACACGATCCTGTCCGAGTCCATTCACGGAGTTCAGACCGTGAAGGTCCTCGGCCAGGAGCGTCGGCGTGAGTCCGAGTTCGACCAGGCCAACGAGCAGCTCTTCGGCGTCCACGTCGGCGTCGACCGCACCTTCACGTCGTTCTTCGGGACCATGTCCATCATGATGGCGCTGGGCACGGTTTTGGTCTGGTACGCGGGGGCCGGCTCGATCATCGAAGGGACGACCGGGATCGGCCTCGGCACCCTGCTCGCGTTCGTGGGCTACATGGCGCTGTTCTACGGCCCCCTGCAGTGGTTCTCCGCGGTCCTCAACTGGGCTACGAACGCGCTCACCGCGGCCGAACGCATCTTCGCGGTGATCGACCAGCCGGAGGAAGGCACCACTCGCGCCGATCCCGTGAATCCGCAGCGTGTGCGCGGACGGATCCGCTTCGACCGGGTGCGCTTCAGCTACGAGCGGGGACGGGAGGTCATCAAGGGGATGGATGTCGAGGTGGCGCCGGGCGAGATGATCGGGCTCGTGGGCAAATCGGGCGCCGGGAAGAGCACGATCATCAATCTGGTCAGCCGCTTCTACGATCCGGACTCCGGCGTGGTCTCGGTGGACGGCATCGATCTGCGTGACGTCGACCTCGCCGCGTGGCGGAAACAGGTGGGGGTGGTGGCGCAGAACCCGTTTCTGTTCAACTCCAGCGTCCTGGACAACATCCGCTACGGGGACCCGGAGGCCTCGTTCGAGCGCGTGGTGACCGCCGCGCGCGCGGCGCGGGCCCACGACTTCATCTGTGCCAAGGAGGATGGTTACGACACCCTCGTCGGCGACGGTGGCTCCGCTCTCTCCGGCGGCGAGCGCCAGCGCGTGGCGATCGCCCGGGCCATCCTGCACGACCCCCCCGTGCTCATCCTGGACGAGGCCACCAGCGCCGTGGACTCCGAGACGGAGCAGCAGATTCAGGAAGCCATCTCGGCGCTGGTCGAGGGGCGCACCACCATCGCCATCGCCCACCGCCTCGCCACGCTGCGCAACGCCGATCGCCTGCTGGTCATCGACGATGGCCGGATCGTCGAGCAGGGCACGCACGAGGAGCTCCTCGCCGACGAGGACGGACACTTCGCCAGGCTGGTCCGGCTTCAAACGGAGATCAACCGCCTCCGCGCCGAGCAAAGCACATGGAAAGAGTGAGCAGCGGCTTCGCGGAATCGGTGTCGGGGTTGATCCGTCGCAACGGGCGACTGCTGTTGGAGCGTCCGGGCCAGGAACCGGTCGAGGTCACAATCCGCTACCTGCGTCCGCTCACCGAGCGCACCGAGCTCGTGCTCCTGGACGACAAGGGTCGTGAGGTCGCCTCGGTCGCCGGCGAGGACGCCTTCCCCGAGGGGGAGCGCGAGCTCGTCAGGGAAGCGCTTCGCCTCCGGTACCATCTGCCGGTCATCCGCCGCGTCGAGCGAGTCGAGGTGCGCTTCGGGACTCGTTACTGGTGGGTCGACACCGACCGCGGACCCCGGTGGTTCGCCCTGCGCGAGCCGGGCAAGAACGTGACCTGGCTGTCGCCCTCGCACGTCGTGCTGCGCGATACCGCAGGCAACCGCTACGAGGTGCAGGACGTGGGAGCGCTGGACCCGAGCTCCCAGCGAAGGATCAGGATGTCGCTCTAGGCGGGCCGCACGCGTCGCCTATCTTGCGTCGCGGAATCTCCCGGAAGCGGAGGACGCCACGTGAATACCCGCAGGCAGTTCCTGATCCGCGCGCCGCTCGGGCTCGCGAGCCTCGCCGCCGCGTGCAGGGGTGGCAGCCCGACGCCGTCGGCCACGCAGGCTCCGACGACCACCACCCCGGGTGCGCCGACCGCGTTCGGCACGGCGCCCGAGGTCGGGCCCGCCGTCACCGCGGGGACGTTCGCCGAGGCCGGCAAGCTCTTCCAGGTCGATCTGTCCGATGCGGACCGCGCGATGGCGGTCGCGAGCTGGCGGCGGACGATGGCGCCGTTGCTCGAGCGACGGACCGGCCCGCGCAGGGTGGAGCTCGGGCCCGAGCGGTCTCCTGCCATGCGCTGGAGCCCGGCGCTGCCCGGACTCACGGTCGGCCCCGCGCGCGACCGTTTCGTGCGCAGCACGACGCTGCCCGGACCGTTACCCACGACGGACGACGATATCGCGTTCGCGCCGGTCTGGCGGCTGTCACAGTGGATCCGGCAGCAGCAGCTTACATCGGAACGCCTGACGAACATCTACCTCGCGCGCATCGAGCGCCTCGATCCGCAGATCCTCTCCGTCATCACCCTGACGCGAGATGTCGCTCTCGCACAGGCGATGCAGGCGGACGCCGAGATCGCGGGCGGCCGGTACCGCGGTCCGCTGCACGGGATCCCCTATGGCGTCAAGGATCTGCTCGACACCGCCGGGATCGCGACGACGTACGGCGCGGAGCCCTACCGCGACCGCGTGCCCATGGAGGACTCCGTGGTCGTGCGACGACTGCGCGATGCGGGCGCCGTGCTCCTCGCCAAGCTGAGCCTCGGCGCGCTCGCGCTCAACGACATCTGGTTCGGTGGCCAGACGATGAATCCGTGGCTGCCCGAAGAAGGCGCATCCGGCTCGAGCGCCGGGCCCGGCGCAGCTACCGCGGCCGCGCTCGTCGGCTTCTCCATCGGCAGCGAGACGGGCGGCAGCATCATCGCGCCGAGCATGCGCTGTGGCGTGACCGGCCTGCGTCCGACGTTCGGTCGGGTGCCGCGCACGGGCGCGATGACGCTGTGCTGGTCGCTCGACAAGCTCGGACCCATGACACGCAGCGTCGAGGACGCGATGCTCGTGCTGCAGGCGATCTCCGGACCGGACGCCGGTGACCTCGACAGCGTGGCCGCCCGCCTCGAGTACGATCCAGCAGCGCCCTTCACCGGACTGCGCCTCGGCTACTTCCCGGCCTGGATGGAGGAGAGCCCGGCCACCGAGGTGGATCGCGCCGCTCTCGAATCGCTGGCGTCGCTCGGTCTCCAGCCCGTCGAGGTCGACCTCCCCAACTGGCCGTACGGCAATCTGCTGCTCAATCTCTTCGCCGAGGCTGCGGCCGCGTTCGAGGACCTTGGCCTGTCCGGCGGTATGAACGAGCTGCGGGCGCAGGTGCCGGATGCGTGGCCCAACCTGTTCCGCATGTCGCGCTTCCTCTCGGCCGTCGACTTCGTGCAGTGCGACCGGTTCCGCCGAATGGTCGCGGGCGAGATGGCGCGCATCTTCGAGGACGTCGACCTGCTCATCGTGCCCTCGCTGCGCGATGAGATGCTGACCTCGTCGAACTTCACGGGGCACCCCTCGCTCACGCTGCGGGCAGGCTTCGTCGAGGTCTCCGAGGCCCGGAGCGACTGGGCGCCAGATCCGGCGAACCCGCTACCCACGTTCTCGCCGCCGCGACGCGTGCCGCATGGCATCACGCTCATCGGTCGACTGTTCGACGAGGGCACCATCGGCCGCGTCGGCCTGCGCCTCGAGCAGGCGCTGGGTGTGGTGGACGAACGACCACCGGCCTTCTGATCCCGGGGGGTCGGCGTGCCCTGAACGGGCTCCCGGTCCAGGGGAGCGCCGGCGCCCCGCACGCGGGACGCCGATCCTACTCCAGCATGTGCTCCATCGGCTCGTGGTGCTTCGGGCGCAGATCCGGGCGCGTGTTCAGAATGCGCGCGCACGTGTTCCAGCGCAGCACCGCATCCACGTTGCCCTCCGGGCTGTGTGCCTGCGCCCGCTCGTAGTGCTCCATCGCCTTCACGAACAGGTCGTGCGCGATGTGCTCGGCGGCGTGGCCCGCCCGCCGGAGCTGACCGATCGCCCGGCGCTCGCTGATGATGCCGGTGTAGTACTCCCGGTCGTGCTCGCTCTTCAGCTTGCCGATGAGCTCGCGCGCCTCGGGCAGCGAGGCGCTCTCCCCCGCCCCGAAGTGATCGCCCAGACAGAGCACCAACGTGACGAGCGCCTCCTGATGTTCCGGGTCGACGGCGAGGATGTCCTTGCAGATGCTCTCGGCGAGCATGGGCTGGTTCAGCAGCCTGTAACGCAGCGCCTTCTCCTGCGCCGATGCGAGCGCGTCCCGGTTCAGCCTCTTGAGCTCGAACATTTCGACTCCCTGGGGTGCGTTGGGCTCCGGGGCCGCGCCCCGGTGCCGAAGGGTGATCGCAAAGGGGACGACCCTTCTAACTCCGGGCAGGTTTCTTCGTAACGATCTGGACCAGCTTGCGGAGCGGATCGTACGCACGGTCCACGACACGCTCCTTGAGGGGGATGATCGCGTTGTCGGTGATCGTGATCCCCTCCGGGCATACTTTCGTACAGCACTTGGTGATGTTGCAGTACCCCACACCGTGCTCGGTGCGCAGCTCGTCCAGCCGATCCCCGGTGTCCAGGGGGTGCATCTCCAGCTGGGCGAGGTGGACCAGGTACCGCGGACCCACGAAATCGTCGTACCTGCGGTGGTCCCGGAGGACGTGGCAGACGTCCTGGCACAGAAAGCACTCGATGCACTTTCGGAACTCCTGCGGGCGCACCACGTCCGACTGGGCCATCGTCCACGAGCCATCCGCATCGCGCGGAGCCGGCGTGAAGGGCTTGATGCGCTTCTTCACGTCGAAGTTCCACGAGACGTCCGTCACCAGATCACGCACGTGCGGGAACGTGTGCAGCGGCTCGATCGTGATCGGCTTGTCCATGCCCATCTCGCGCACACGGGTCATGCACATGAGCCGCGGCATGCCGTTGACCTCCGCCGAGCAGCTGCCGCATTTGCCCGCCTTGCAGTTCCAACGGACGCCCAGGTCCGGTGCCTGCTCGGCCTGGATGGCACGGACGGCGTCGAGCACGACCATGCCGTGCCACACGTCGGTCTCGAAGGTCTCGAACGCGCCATCCCCGGCGTGACCCCTCCAGATCTTGAACGTCGCCTTGTCCATCAACCCTGCTCCCGGATGATCTGTTGGAGGTGCTCCGGGATCACCGGGCACGGGATCGTGTCGACTTCCATCTCGCCGGTCGAGGATCTGCGCACCACGACGTTCTTCTTCCCCCACTCGGGGTCTTTGCCGGGGTGGTCGTCGCGAGTGTGCGCGCCGCGGCTCTCGGTGCGGGTGAGCGCGGCGCGGGCGGCGGCCTCTCCGATCACCAGCATGTGCTTCAGGTCGAGCGCGGTGTGCCACCCCGGGTTGTATTCCCGGCTGCCGTTCACGGCCACGCCCGACGCCCTCGCCTTGAGCCCCTGGATCTCGTGGAGCGCCGCGGTCACGCGCTCCGCATCCCGGACGATGCCGACCTTCTCCTGCAGCAGGTCCTGCAGCGCGAACTGCACCTGATAGGGACCCTCACCCCCGACGCCCTCGCCTCGCCGGTCCAGGGGGGCGAGCGCCTCCCTGGCTGCGAGGTCGATCTCGCCCTCGTCGAGCGAGACCGTCCCGCGGCGCTTGGCGAAGTCCGCAGCGTGCTCGCCAGCGAGTTTGCCGAACACCAGCAGATCCGAGAGGGAGTTGCCCCCCAAGCGGTTGGCGCCGTGCAGCCCGGCCGCCACCTCGCCCGCCGCGAAAAGCCCCTCCACGGTCGACATCTGCGTGTCGGCGTCGACGCGCACACCGCCCATCACGTAGTGGGTCGTGGGGCCGACCTCCATCGGCTCCTTCGTGATGTCCACGTTGGCGAGCTGCATGAACTGGTGGTACATGCTCGGGAGCTTGCGCCGGATGTGCTCCTCCGAGCTCGGGATCTTCTCACGGATCCAGGAGATGTCCAGGAACGCCCCCCCATGCGGGCTGCCCCGACCCTCCCGTACCTCGCGGAGGATGCACCGAGCCACGTGATCGCGCGTGAGCAGCTCGGGCGGCCGGCGCGCGTCCCTGTCGCCGATCACGTAGCGCCACCCCTCCTCCTCCGTGTCCGCGGTCTGGTCCCGATACAGCGGAGGGATATCGTCGAACATGAAGCGACGGCCCTCGGAGTTGCGGAGGACTCCGCCCTCGCCCCGCACTCCCTCGGTGACCAGGATACCCTCGGCGCTGGGCGGCCAGACCATGCCGGTGGGGTGGAACTGTATGAACTCCATGTCGATGAGGTCGGCGCCCGCCTCGTAGGCCAGCGAGTGCCCGTCTCCCGTGCACTCCCAGGAGTTGCTCGTGATCCGGTACGCCCGCCCGACACCACCGGTGGCGAGGATGAGCGCCTTGGCCTCGAAAACGATGAAGCTGCCCTTGTTGCGGTCGTAGGCGAAGCAGCCCGAGACGCGGCCTCCGTCCTTGAGCAGCCGCGTGACCGTATACTCGTTGAAGACTTCGATGCCCTGGTGCACCCCGTGGTCCTGGAGGGTCCGGATCAGCTCGAGGCCGGTGCGGTCCCCGACGTGCGCCAGGCGCGGATAGGCGTGACCGCCGAAGTTGCGCTGCAGGATCTTGCCCCGGTCCGTGCGGTCCATCAGCGCGCCCCATGCCTCCAACTCCCGCACGCGGTCCGGAGACTGTTGCGCGTGCAGCTCGGCCATACGCCAGTTGTTCAGGTACTGTCCGCCGCGCATGGTATCCGCGAAATGCACCTTCCAGCTGTCGCGCTCGTCGACGTTGGCCAGGGCCGCCGCGATGCCGCCCTCGGCCATGACGGTGTGGGCCTTGCCCAGAAGCGTCTTGGTGATCAGACCGACGGTGACCCCGGCCGCCGCGGCCTCGATGCACGCGCGCAGCCCCGCGCCACCGGCTCCGATGACGAGCACGTCGAAGGAACGGCGCTCGTAGCTCGCCATCAGAGGATCCTCAGATCCGTCCACACGCCCATGGCGAGCATGCGCACGTAGAGATCGGAGAAGCCGACCCAGAAGAGGCTGAGCCACGCGAAGAGCATATGGCGCCGGTTCAGGCAGGTCACGCACGTATGTGCCCGCCGGCGCAGCGGACGACGAGACAGGACGTTGAGCCCGCCGCCCACCAGATGACGGAGGGAATGGCACCCCAGCGTGTAGCTGCCCAGCAGCAGCACGTTGATGGCCAGGACGACCGTGCCGACACCGACGCCGAGCGTCTCCTCACCGGTCGCGGGGTCCGCGAACCAGAGCGCCTTCCACACGTCGTAGGAAAGGATCAGGATGAACAGCAGGGCCAGATACAGGAAGTAGCGGTGGACGTTCTGCAGCACGAGGGGAAAGTGCCTCTCCCCCAGGTAGCTCTTGCGGGGCTCTCCGACGGCGCAGGACGGTGGGTCCGCCCAGAAGGCCTTGTAATAGGCCCCACGGTAGTAATAGCAGGTCAGCCTGAAGCCACCCGGGGCCCACAGTATGAGGAACGCCGGAGACCACGGAAGCCATCCCATCCACCAGCCCGGCTTGGGACCGAGCCACGCATGGTGCGTGTCCCCGAACAGCTCCGGAGAGTAGAAGGGCGACAGGTAGTTCCCGTACGCGTAGTTCACGCCCTGGAACGCCGCCCACGTCGAGTAGACGATGAAGGCGCTCAGGCCGAGGAACACCACGGTGGGCTGGAGCCACCATGCGTCGGGACGGGACGTCTGCCCCCATCCCCGGTGTACGGGAAGCGATGTCGAGGCCGGCATGCACTGCTCCTTCCGCGGCGTCGATTCGAGCCGCGCCGGAGGGTCGAGACGAGCGCGGCCACCAACCTATGCGCCGAGCCCCCCACGGGCCACGGCGCC
>QJYK01000249.1 GCA_003248075.1 Gemmatimonadota bacterium
GCACAGTCCGCGCTCGCGGAGCGCCTGCACCGGCAGCTGAAGGTGCTCGCGAAGGAGAACGCCGAAGACTACCACCAGAGGGTAGAGGGACTCTCCCTACCGGAGGCCCTGGCCCGGGACCTTCACGCATTGCGTCCGGATCCATCGGTCTACGAGAGCACGGTCTCCTCGGTGATGCGCACGCTGTACGACCAGAGGCTCAAGATCACCGGTCAAAACGGGATCTCCGACTACGACGTCGGCTTCACGAACTTCCTATGGACGTTCGCGAACTCGCCGAGCGCCCGACAGGACGCGGCGCTGGCAGCGGTGTAGCGCGGCTACCCGAAGATGTCCAACTGGGGGCCCTTCCGATCGGCACCCCTGAACGAAGAGACGGACAGCTCGGGCGCGCGATTCAGGCCCAGGCGTTCCCTGGTGACGCGGAAGAGACCGCGCACCTGATCTGCGAAGGGACCCTCACCCCTTCCGCGGCTCTCGAAGCGGGCGTCGTAGAGCTTGCCTGCTCTCAGCGAGCGGAGTCGAGACAGGACCTTGCCCCTCCTCTCGGGAAAGTGCTGCCCGAGCCACTCGCAGAAGATGTCCTTCACGCCGTGCGGCAGCCTCAACATGATGTAGCTCGCGAAGGTGGCCCCCGCGTCCGCGGCCGCCTCGAGGATCGCCGGGAGCTCGTGGTCGGTGAGTCCGGGAACCACGGGGGCCACCATCACTCCCACGGGAATCCCGGAGTCGGCCAGCACCCGGATCGCCCCCAGTCTCCTTCCGGGTGTCGAGGCCCTTGGCTCCATCGCCCTCTGCACGTCATTCCTCAGCGTGGTGATCGAGACGGCGACCGCTGCACCCCTCCATTCAGCCATCGAGGCCAGCAGATCCGAGTCCCGGGTCACCAGATAGCTCTTGGTCGTGATCGCCACCGGATTCCGTACCTCCTCGAGCACCTCCAGGCACCGCCTCGTGATCCGGAGACGGCGCTCCGCGGGCTGGTAGGCGTCCGTGTTGCCGCTCAGCATGATCGGCTCGGGCTTCCATCGCGGAGACGTCAACGCCTGTCGGAGGAGCTCTGGCGCCTCCCGCTTCACAAGGATCTTGGTCTCGAAGTCCAGGCCGGCCGATAGCCCGAGATACTCGTGCGTGGGGCGCGCGTAGCAGTAGGAGCACCCGTGGGCGCACCCGCGGTACGGGTTGATGCCCACATCGAAGCCCACGTCCGGGCTCTGGTTCCGGGCGAGGATGGTCCGGGACGCGTCGACGAGGAAGACGGTCTCGGGACCCGGATCGTCCGGGTCGGTCCAGCGCTCCCTGTCCAGGTGGAGCCGGTCGAAGCGGTTCGGGGGATTCCAGGAGGATCCGCGTCCTCGCAGGACCGGAAGGGTCTTCATGGGCAGAGCCGGGCGGATCGGGGCCGAACAAAAACCGAATATCCACCAAGGTAGTCTTGCGAGCGCTTCCGCGAAAGGCGTCTCTTGGCGCATGCGACGAGAGGGGGAGGGCCACGGCCCGGAGGAGGAGCGCCTCGATCCGAGGCCGCACCCGGGGGCCGTCTTGACGGTCGGAGAAGCCCGGTTCACCTGGTTGGGTCCGTCGGTGCTCCGACTCGAGTGGGCGGAAGACGGGGTCTTCGAGGACCGGGCGTCCCTCGTCGCCGTGCATCGGTGCATCGAGCCGCCGACGTGGACGACACGGGAGGAGGGCGGGTGGACCGTGTTGTCATCGCAGGAGGTGACGCTCCGCTACCGGAGGGGATCGGGCCGTTTCCGGGAGGACAACCTGCACGTCCGGGCCCGCCGGGACGGTCGCGAGGTCCGGTGGTCGCCGGGACAGGTCGCACGTGGGAATCTGGGGGGGACGTTGAGGACGCTGGACGGTGTCGTGGGGCCGGTGGGCCTGGGAGAGGGCCTCCTGTCCACGGACGGCTGGGTCTGGGTGGACGACACCGGGACACCCCTCCTCAGCGGAGACGAACCGCCCTGGGCCGAGCCCAGAAGGCCGGGCGAGCGCTCGGACGGCTACCTCCTGCTGCATGGGCGGCGGTACAGGGAAGCCCTGGGCGACTGGGCCAGGATCGGTGGGCGCATTCCCATGCCGCCGCGGTACGCATTCGGCACCTGGTGGTCCCGCTACTGGCCCTATACGGACGTGGAGCTGATCCGGCTCGCGGAGGAATTCGAGCGACACGGACTTCCGCTGGACGTGCTGATGGTGGACATGGACTGGCACCAGACCTTCGGCCTTCGTTGGGGCAGCGGAGTCCGGGACCCCGCGGGACAGACGAAGGGGTGGACCGGGTACAGCTGGAACCGGGCATACTTTCCGGATCCCGAGGCCTTTCTCGCGCAGATCCATGCCCGGGGCGTGCGCGTGGCCCTCAACCTCCATCCCGCATCGGGGGTCCAGCCCTGGGAGGATCGGTATCCGGACGTGGCCTCCGCCCTGGGCGTGGATCCGGAGTCGGGCGCTTGGATCCCCTTCCGGATCGAGGACCCGACGTTCGCCCGCGCGTACCTCGGGCGGCTCATCCGCCCGCTCGAGCTGCAGGGCGTCGACTTCTGGTGGCTCGACTGGCAGCAGTGGAGCGACACCCGGATCCCGGGTCTCACCCCGACGATGTGGCTGAACCACGTTTTCTTCACCGACATGGAGCGCCACGGGAGGCGCCGACCCCTGATCCTGCACCGATTCGGAGGGCTGGGGAGCCATCGCTACCAGGTGGGATTCTCCGGCGATGCGGCCTCCACCTGGGAGGTGTTGGCGATGCAGCCGGAGTTCACGGCCACCGCCGCCAATGTCCTCTACGGGTACTGGAGTCACGACATCGGCGGCCACGAGCCGGGCCCGGTTCCCCCGGAGCTGTACGTCCGATGGATGCAGTTCGGGGCGCTCAGTCCCATCCTGCGCACACACGCCACCCGCCACCCGGATGCGGAGCGCCGAGCGTGGGCGTTCCCCCCGCGTGCCGCGGAGGCCATGGCCCGAGCGATCCTCCTGCGCAGCAGTCTGGTCCCCTACCTGTATACCGCGGCGCGCGTCGCATACGAGACGGGTGTCGCGATCCTGCGGCCCCTCTACCACGACTGGCCCGAGCAGCCGTCGGCCCACTCGGCGCGCGACCAGTTCCTCCTGGGAGAGGATCTCGTGGTCGCTCCGGTGACGACGCCGGCGGAGGCGAACGGGCTGGCGGAGCGAAGGCTCTGGCTCCCACCCGGTCGTTGGATCGAATGGGACAGCGGCGTGGTGCTCGAGGGCGGGCACGCGGTGACGCGCTGCTATGCGCTCGAAGAGATACCCCTCTTCGTGCGGGCCGGCGCGATCCTGCCGAGAGCCGTCGAGGGTACCCGGGCCGCACAGGCGACGGGTCCGCTGGTGGTTTCCGTCTTTCCAGGAGATGACGGCGAAGGGTGGCTGTATGAGGACGCGGGAGACGACGGTGGCTACAAGCGCGGTGAGTACCGCCGGACGCCGCTGAGGGCTCGTTGGTCCGGCGGGGGTCGACGGCTTCGAGTGGAGGTAGGGCCCGCCGTCGGCACCCTCCCCGGGGCCTCGCTGACGCGGGATGTGCACGTCCGGGTGCACGGGGCACCCCCGCCGTCGGAGGTCGCGATGGGAGAGCGGGAGCCGCACCGGGCCGAGGACCGGGGGCCGGACTGGCGCTGGTCCGGAGACCGCATGGAGCTCGAGATCCGTGTCGTCGACGTGGCGGTGACGGAGACGCTCGAGCTCCGGGTCGTGTTTCCGCGCCTGCTGGACGGTTCTCCCCCGGGGGTGCCGGGTCTGCTTCGCCGGCTGCGTGAAGCGGTGGACCGGCTCCAGTCGCTGTGGCCGGTCGATGCGGCCCCGGACGCGTTGGTGCATATCGCGCAGACGGGGCGACGTATGTCGCTACGCCCCGACCGTGCATTGGACGAGCTCAGGGATCTGGGGGTGGCGCTGCCTGAGGTCGTGGAAGCGTTGAGCTCGGTGCAGGGGGACCCGGGGCTGATCGCCCAGGCGCTCGCGCTGCTGGAGCCTTGGATGCCGCGCGGACGCCGGTGACGCTCAGTCGGAGTCCGCAAGGCGCCGCCAGATCCACCAGACCACGGCTGCCAGGACGAGGAAGATCAGGCCAGGGAGCACCGCGGACCAGCCGGGGTCCTGTGGCTGCGACTCCTCGACGGGAGCCTGCGCGAGGGCGGCCAGGCAGGAGAGCCGCATCAGGGGCGCGCGCGGGGCCTCGTCGCCCAACGCAAAGAGCCCCGGCCGGTTGCACCGGACGGGGCTCCCGACGAACGCACGACTTCGCGGTCCGCTCAGGCGTTCTCGATGTCGTAGCAAATCCGCCAGTCGGACATGTTCTCCGGATCCCCGGTGCCTTCGTCCGTGGGCTGGTGCCGACCCAGCCACGAGGCCACTGGGCCGGTGAACTCCCGCCTGTAGTCCTCCAGATGGTCGTTGGGGGTCAGGTTGTCGAGCTCCTCCCCGAACATCTCGACGACCAGCGTGTCCCCCGCGTCGCCCTCGAAGAGCACCTTGTCGATCTTGTCCACCTTGTTCCGCCGCGGATGGTCCGAGATGCTCCAGTAGCCTTCCTCGGGGAAGGTGAGCATCTGACTGCGGCCGGCTGTGGTGATCTTCGAACGGAAGCGAAATTCGCCCTCATCGTCCCATGCCGCTTCCTTGTTGTCCTTGATCTGGATCCAGCGCAGCACGACCCGGACCCGATTGCCGTTCCCAGACATCCTTGCTCCTCGAAGCTCGTGGTCCCGTAGCAGGCCATGAATAGAGCCGGCCCCGGCCCCGGGTCAAGATGTCCCCGGAAGGCGTGGCCACGGCATGCCTCAGGCCTTGGGCCTCTCGGACATCAGCGCGAGCAGGTTCGCTTCGGAGTCCCTGAAGAAGGCCATCCAGAGCTCGTGGTCGCCCATGTCCGCGATCAGGTGCGGTGGTCCCTCGAAGGCGACGCCGCGATCGACCAGGGTCGCGTGGGCGCGATCCAGGTCGTTCACCCTGAAATAGAGCACGGACCCGGGGTGATCGTGCTCAGCTCCCTCCGGCAGGGCCAACATGAGGCGGATGCCGGCCAGATCGAAGAAGGACATCTTCGGCACGCCGAACAGGAAGCGCACACCGAGGACGTCCCGGTAGAATGCGGTTGCCCGGTCGAGATCCTTCGCGTTCATCGACAGCTGACCGAGCTGCGACAGTCCGAACGATGTTTCCATGCCGACCTTCCTGAAGGGGTTGAAGAAGCTTGGCGACCCGCGTAGACTGATTACTTAGCACAACTAAATATATTCGGGAGAGACGCGCAATGGTCGTGGGCGAAGATCGTTCGGGTGGCCACGCCGACGAGGCCCAGGAGGTCGCGGACCGGCTCCACGGGGCCGCGATCCACCTATTGAGACGGTTGAGGACGGAGGACGTCGAGTCCGGCCTGACGGCTCCTCGGCTATCGGCGCTCTCGGTGATCGTCTTCGGAGGACCGGTCACGCTCGGAGAGCTCGCCGCTGCGGAGCAGGTGAGGCCGCCCACGGTGTCGCGGCTCGTCCGCGACCTGGAGCAGGGCGGACTGGTCACCGTCGAGCCCGACGACACCGACCGGCGCATCCGACGCGTGCGCGCGACCCCGCGGGGCAGCCTGCTCCTGATCGAGGGAAAGGCGCGGCGGGTGCAACGCCTGGCGCAGGATCTGAGAGCCCTCACCGGCCGGGAGCGGCGCACCCTCCGGGAGGCCACCGCGATTCTCGAGCGGATCCTCCACCCGGAGGGGCGCCCCGGACCCGGAGGCGATTGACCGGCCCAGGGAATTGCAGAGCGTCCCTACCGGATCGGGACGCGGACGGTCACCTGATGGGTGATCACCCTGGCCTCCTGCAGGGTCAGCGGGGCCTGCGGCGCAACGATGAAATCGGCCATCGCATCCAGCCTTCCTGCGGCCGTCGGCGTGAAGGCCACACCCGGCCGGCCGGTCCCGGTGGTGAGCCGTCCGGCGTAGCGTAGCTCGATGTCGTCGAATCGGTACGCGATCCCGGCACCCGGGCTCCATTCCATCCACGCCTCGTCCTGGTTCCTGAACGAGGCGTCGAGGTGATTGCGCTGCTCGAGCTCGTAGTCGTAGGAGCGGACTTCGATCCCGGCCTGGACGCTCGCGGCGCCGAATCGCTGCTCGATCCCCGCCCGCAGAACGACGTTCGTGAAGAAGAAGTCGTTCTCGATGGTCCGGTCCCCGGTCCGGATTGGGGTCCCCCCAGCCGTTACGGTGTCCGCCGCCGCCTCCTGCCAGGTGTTGCTCCAGATGGGCTGGAGCACGACATCGAGGCCGAACGTGGAGCCGGCACGGGAGCGCGACACTCCGACGCCGGCCTCGTACGCCCACGTGGTCCCCGGGTCACGGGGAATGTTCTGGATCTCGTAGTTGGGGATCTTCGGATGTGACTTCCGGTTGGCCGTCAGGGCCGCTCCCAGGCGCCACCCCGGAGCGGACAGGGCGCGGTCCCACGCGACCTCGGCGCCCCACGTGCGGGTCCTGTCCAGGTTCTCCTCGATCCGGCGCTCCACGATCGGCGTCCAACCGACCGTGTCCCAACGCACGTCGACGTACGTCACGTCGTGCGTCATCGACACCCGGTCGTGCACGAGAAGCAGCGAGAGGCGCTCGCGCTCCCCGTTTCGATAGAGCCCCGCTCGGAGATCGGCGAGCGACCCGGACTGCCGGATCTGCTCCGCGTTGGCGTAGAGCAGGTCCACGCCGTCCATGGCGTCGAGCCCCGCGGCCGACAGGCCCAGGCCGATCGACCAGGGTCCACGGCCCAGCGTCCGGCCCAGGAAGACCTGCGCATAGAGGTTCCGCGACGACGCATCCGAAAGGGGGCGCGCGGGGTCGGGCCACCACACGTCGGTACGCCACACCACGTTCCTCCCGTCCTCGTTCTCGATCTGTTGGAGGGCCAGCCCGACGCCGCCGAACCAGTCACCGCTCTTGAATTGGCCGACGACCGGGAACGTCTTCCCCGCGCCCCCGGCGTCCGAGATCCCGTAGAAGGTCGGGACGCCGAGCAGAGCCGCCTCGCGGATGAAGACACCCTTGGCGGGATTGCCCCAGGGATCCCCGAGCGAGTCGTCCACGGCTAGGCTCACGCCACCCATGCCCAGGGTGGCGGACGGGAGGGTCAGGAACTGGTCGCCCGAGGCGAGGGGAACGGTCCTGATCGGGATGAGCTGGCCGACGAGCGGGGCCGCAGCGAGGGCGGCGGTCAGGGAGGGCAGGACCGTGAGTCGAACGAGCGACGAAACCATCGCGACCTCCGTGTTCGGGGCGCGGGGGGAGCCGAAGATTTCGGTCCGCCGTCCACGCCCGACACAGGGGGAACGAGCGGCGACGGAGTCTCGTGACGCCTTTCTCCGAACGGGAGACCGGGTGGGTCAGAAGCGCCAGGACACTCCGAGCACCGGCACCAGCGGGCGCTGTGCGAGCGGAGTGACCTGATCGCTCCTCCACGGCTCGAACGCGTAGAAGAGCGCGTCCCGGCGGTCGAGCGCGTTGAGCACCCGGAGGTAGGGGCGGACCTCCCAGGCGCGGCCCCACCACGTCGGATGCAGGATCCCGTGGATCTCGACGTCCACCCGGAGGAAGTCCTCGTCCAGGCCGCCCGGCAGCGGCGGTGTCTGCTCGATCACGCCTTCCGAAGGACCGAGTGCGGCTCCGGCATCCGACAGCGAGGCCCGGAAGGGCACGCTGGTGTAGGGTAGGCCCGCGCCGTAGGCGACCTGTACGTCGGCGCCGAAGGAGGAGCCCAGCGACCCGGACAGCCCCGCCGTCAGAAGGTGGCGGCCGGTAAAGTCGGACGCCGAGCCGGATAGATCGGTCCCGGACCAGTACCACGAGAGCCCGTACCCCAGCCACGCGGTCGAGCGGGCGCCTCGCCGTTGAACCCGGAGATCGATGCCAGAGCTGCGGATCGGCTGCGTCTGTTCGGCCCGTAACCCCTGATAGCCCTTCCAGAAGCCGGCAATTCCGAGCCGGACGTCCGCGCCCAACGTCTGATCGAGGGACACCACCACGTGATCGGCGGTGGCTACGGGAAGCAGCTCGTCCCTGGCGACGCCCGTGTCGGCGACGAAGTCGCTGAGCGAGCGCTCCAGGGCCGAGTCGTTGACCCGAGCGTGCTGGTGGTAGCGCCCCGTGGCGATCGAGATCACCGCTTGGGGTCCAACCGTCCACTGGAGCGAGACACGCGGTGCGAGGCGGGGCGACCTCTCACCGGAAAAGCGGTCGGCCCTCGCCCCCGCGCGCAAGGTGAGTCCCGCTCCGAGCTCGTGCGTCACGTCGAGGTACGCCCCCGCCGCGGTCGAGGAGCCCGCGGTGCTGTTGCCCGACGACGTATCGGCCAGGGATGCGGCCTTGTAGTCGGCCTCCAGCGTCTCGACGGACACCCCCAAGCGCACCATGCCGGAGCCCGTGGGCCGCGCCGCCTCGGCCACGGCCCGGACGCGATCGGTTCGGGCGCTGGCGAGGACGGGGTCGGGCGGTGCCGTCGAATCCGCGGAGGCAGGGCGCAACGGAAGCGTCGCACGATACCCGCTGGCCGCGAGCGTGCCCTCGAGGAGCGTCCTTCCGACATGCCCCAGGTAGGACAGCGAGCCGGCCTGGTTCGCCCACCAGGCTTCATCGGGGAGCCCCCCGGCAACGAGTCCCGTGGTTCCAGGCAGATCGAGGACCACGGCCTCGCGGTTCCAGAACCCCGTGGCGCGAAGCAACTGATCCCGCCCGGGCTCCACCTCGACCGAGGCCAGGACGTCACGGTATCCGTAGGGCGACGCTCCCAACGGCGCCTCACCCAGCCCGTGCAGGCTCCGTCCCGAGGCGAGCAGGCCCGCGTGGTCGCCGAGCGGCGCGTCCACCGACGCCGAGCCGGAGAGGAGGTCCAGCGAGCCGGTCCCGTGGAAGCCGGTTCGTCCCGGTCGACGTGTGCGCAGGTCCAGGATGTAGGTGAGGCCGCCGTCGTAGCGCGCGGGGGCGCCGCCCACGTGCAGGTCCGCCCGTCCCAGCACGGCGGGCTCGAAGCTGCGCAGGAGCCCGGCGACGTGGAACGGCGTGTACACCGGTGCGCCATCCAGGAGCACGAGCTTCAGGTCGGTGGTCGATCCCCTCATGAACAGGACGTCCGTGGCCTGGGGCGGATCGTTCCCGCCCATGGCCCGGACCGCCTCCGCGAGGCCGGAGTCGACCAAGCCCGATCCGATCTCGATGGCCGCCTGATCGACCCGGGCGACGGCCTCGTCGAGGGCAGCGGGATCACGGGCCTCCGGGTCGGCGACGCGCACGTCGGTGGTGACGTCGAGGGCGGGCAGCTCCACGGGCCGCGCGTTCAGCTCGAGGTCGACCACGACGTCGCCGTGCGAGGGCACGACGACGTCCACCGTCACCGGGTCGTGCCCGGCGAAGCTCGCGCGGAGCCGAATCGCGCCGACGGGCAACCCCTCGATCCTGTAGCTCCCGAGGCTGTCGGCGACCACCGAGCGTCGGAATCCGGGACCCCACGCCTCGACCACGGAGAAGGCGAGCGGCCTCGCCACCTGGTCGAAGCGACCCCGCACGGTACCCAGCACCGCCGCACCCGTCTGTGCCGCCGAAGGGCTCGCCATCACCGGCCACAGCGCAATGGCGAACCAGAAGGTCAGCCGGCTCGCGGCCCTCACGACGGGGGCCTCCGGAACACGATCTCCTCCCCGGCCCGGGACGCCACCGGCCCCGGCAACTCCAGGCCAGCCGCGCCACGGCGAAGGTAGGGGATCCCGTCGACCTCCAGGGTGATGGGCTGCGACCCCGCGGGGAGCTCCACGCGCACCGCCCCGGGGGCCAGGTCGGCCTCGACCCACCCCTCGCCCGTCGCGAAGCGGCTTCCCAACGGCGCGAACACCGCGGCCTCCGCGCCGGGCACCCATCGCACCCGCAGGTCCACGCCCGGCGCGAGGCTCCGCAGCACGATCCGCAGGGCGCCCGCGGTCGCTCCGAGCCTGACGCCAGCCACTTCCGCCTCGGTCACCGTCGCGGCGGTCGGCGGGGGCTCGTCGAGGATGGCCGGGTCGGCTCCGCGAGACGACACGACCGCGGAGATCCACGATCGGACGGGCGAGCCCGGGAGCGCGGCGGCCGCGCCCCCCGCAGCGACCAGGAGGATGCCGGCCGCTCTGGAAAGGCCCCGCTGCGCGGCCCGCGAGGGCGCCCTGGCAATGGAGGTCGCGCCGGCCGCCGAGGCCGAATGCTCCATGACCCGGCGCCGCACCGCCGCGCGGGCGGACTCGAGGTCGACCGGGGCGTCCAGCGTTTCCAGCACGACGCCGATCGTGGTCTCGCGTCCCCGCAGGTCTTCGAGCGCCTCGCGACACGAGTGGCATCCGTCGAGGTGGCGCCACGCGTCGACGTCGCCGCTCCGGGCGTCGTCGCGGAGCTCGAGAAGTCGGCCTTCGTCGAGGTGGCTCATACGGTCTCCCCGGCTCCCTGCAAGGCTTCCATGAACCGGCGCTCGGCCCGTGCCAGCAGCGTCCCGACCGAGGTGGCCGCGACGGCCACGGCCTCCGCGATCTCCTTGTAGCTGAACCCCTCGTAGCGCATCAGGAGCATCTCCCGGTCCCGAACAGGCAAGCGGTCCAGAGCCTCCCGGGCGCGCTCCCGGTCCAGGCTGCGCTCCAGCCGCCGCTCCGGTCCCTCCGTCTCTCCCGGGGTCACCGGATTCTCCTCCAGAAGCCTTCGCCGGTTCTCGTCCACTCGGTATCGATCCCGCAGCAGGTGGGTCGCCGTCTTGAAGAGCCAGACCCGGACCGCCGGGATCGGCCCGTCCACCCGGTGGGTGAACAGCCGGACCATGGCTTCCTGGGCGGCGTCCTCCGCCGCGTCTGCGTCGCCGGTCATGCGCTGGCAATAGCGAACCAGGGGTGGGTACAGCTCATCGAAGGTGGCGTCGAAATCCACGGAGCGCTCGGGTCTCGCCTCACGGGGTTCACGTCACGGCACAGCGGTGGGCCGCCGTTCCCGACCTACTACCCACCGGGCGCGTCCGAGGTCGTTGTCGTGAAAGAGAACGAGCGAGTCGAAGGGGATGTGACGGATCCCGGGACCCCTGCCGGGCGTCAGGAATCGGGACGCGGGGATCCGGCGCCCCGCCAGGAACGCGACAGCGCCGACTCGAGCGTGACCCTCCCCTTCGTATAGAGCGTGGCCACCGCGGTTACGGCGAGCACGCTTCCGACGCCCTCCGGCAGATGCAGCCGACCGGGAAGCGCACCCGCGAAGAAGCTCTCGAGGCCCGCCGCCAGAAGGAGTCCCGCGGTGGCCGCCATCGCCAGCAATCCGACGCGCGGCACCAGCCTCACGGCGGAGGCGTCACCCTCGTAGAGAACGCCCCGGGACAGGCCCCAGAGAAGCCCCAGCACCCCCACGTCGAGCAGGACGGGTCTCCAATTGATGCGCGTCGACTCCCACCCGGTCACACCGATCAGGACGTTGGCCCCGATGACGACTCCGGCCGCGGCCAGGAGCAGCACGAACCCCAGCGCGACCCACTGCGCGCGTGCGCGGGCGGCTCCTCGGGCGAGCAGGTATCCGCGTCGGAGGTTGAAGACCACGACCCCGAGCGCGAGGAACCGGAACACGTCGGCGAGGGGGAGCAGAGCCGCCTCCGCCACGCCACGCCCCAGGCTCCGATTGAAGACCAGGAGCACGGCCACCGCCGTCGCTGCGGCGATCCACGGCCCCGGCGGCGCGAGCAGTGCGATCCGGACCCTCTGGGCCCCCCGCAGGCCCGGGGGCAACGAGGCCGGATCCTGAAGGTCCGAGGGGGCCAGGGCGACGGGGAACGCTGCGGTGAAGCGGAGCAGGCCGGCCAGCCCCAGCGCCTCGACGCAGACGAAGTGGGCGTCGAACACCGCCCGGGGCCAGCCGCCTCCTCTCGGAGCCAGAAGCAGCATCAGCCCCGAGTAGGCGAGGAGGTAGGCCCAGGCCGCCAGGGACAGGGCGATCGGCTGCGCTCCGCGGTCGTCACGGCCTCGAACGGACACGACCACGGCGGTCAGGGCCGCGGTGACGGACACGATCGCTCCAGCTCCCACGACCGCGATCAGCGAGGGCCGGGCGCTTCCCGCGAGCGGGCCGGACCCGGTGGCCGCGGCGATCAGGGCCCGCACGTGCACGATCTGCCCGCCCACGGCGAGGACGGCCAGGACGACCGTGACCGCTCGGTGCGACGACTTCGCCAGCAATGCGCCTCCGTGGTGGGGTGATCCCGATGCGGTGCGGCCCAAGGTGCCGGTCCGGCCCCTCGCGCGACAAGTCGATCCCGAGGAGTGGTCACCGGCTGCCTCCGTCCTCACATTGGCCACTCCGCGATCCGTGCCGTCGAAGCTCAGGAGGTGAGAATGCCACACAGCTTCCCGCGTACCGCGAGGTCGGTCGTGCTCGCCGGCGTGCTCTGGTCGACGCTCCCGGGGGGGAGCAGCGCGCAGGAGGCGCGCCGCCGCTGGGAGCGCATGTGCCAGATCCGGGCGGAGAAGTTCGACCTCGTCCTACCCGGCGCCATGCGGGCGAACGACATCGATATGTGGATCGTCGTGATGCGCGAGGGACTGATGGATCCGCTTTGGGAAGCGCTCGGCCGAGGCTACGTCGGCGACTGGGCGTATTGGGTCTTTGCCGCGGACGGGCCGCGTACACATCGCGCGGTGTTCGGCGCCGACGGGTATATGTTGGAAAGGTGTGGTGTCTACGATCAATTCGGTGCGGCCGCCGAGCTCACCGACTTCGTCCGGGCGAGGGACCCATTGCGCATCGGTGTGAACATGGCCGCCAGCATCGGGGGGGCCGACGGACTTTCGCACACCTCGTTCGCGCACCTGCGCGAGGTGCTCGGTAGCCCGTACGCGGACCGGCTGGTGTCTGCGGAGCGGTTGGTATCCGACTTCCGCTCCACCCGGACCGCATCCGAGATCGCGGCCTTCGCCGAGGCGGGCGAGATCAGCCGCGAGATCGCCGAGCGCGCGCTGTCCAACGAGGTCATCGTCCCGGGCGTCACGACGCTGGAGGACGTGGCGTGGTGGATGTGGGACCGACTCCTCGAGCGGGGCCTGGACTCGTCCTTCGACATGCCGTCCGTGTACGTGACCGGACCAGAGGGAATCGAGGCCACCTCCACGGACCGGATCATCGCGCGGGGCGACCTGCTCATGATCGACTGGGGCGTCGGCTTCCTCGACTTCTACACCGACATGAAGCGAATCGCGTATGTGCTGCGTGAAGGCGAGGTGGGAGTGCCCGCAGGGCTCCAGCATGCGTTCGAGCAGGCGTTGCGGGTCAGGGACGTGATGAAGGCGACGATCGCGCCGGCGCCGACCGCGAAGGAGGCTCTGGATCGGACGGAGGCGGCGCTCGTGGCCGCCGGCTTCCGCCTGGTGCCCTTCAATCGACCCTCGACGGACCCCGAGGTCACCGACGTGGTGATCGGACCCCATTCGGTGGGAAACTGGGGGCACGGATTGGGACCGTCCCTGGCGTTCTTCAACCCCACCCGGCAGGGGTACGAGCTGCGCCCGGGCACGTTGATCTCCGTCGAGCTCTTCGCCTATACCGCATACCCCGGGTGGGGAGGCCGCAAGGTGCGAATCCCGTTGGAAGACGACGCCGTCGTGACCGCACGGGGCGTCGAGTGGCTGTACCCGGTGAACCGACGCATCCTCGTGGTGAAGTGACGATGCGAAGAGGACTGGTCGTGTCGGCGGCGGTGTCGGTGGCGCTCGGCTGCGGAGACGCTCCCTCCGGCCCGGGCACGGCGCTCGAGATCGTCGAGCCGGCCTCGACCGAGCTGATCGTCGGGGAGACCCTGAGCCTCGAAGGGGTGATGTCCGGCACGGGCACGCCGGCGTGGAGCTCGGCGGACACCTCGGTGGCCGAGGCCACCGGATCCTCGTTGTCCGCGATCGTCGAAGCGCGGCGTCCGGGACGCACCGCGATCGAGCTGAGAACCGAAGACGCCCGGGACAGCCTGGAGCTGACGGTGGTGGAGCGGGTGGGCGGCTACCCCGCGGCCTCCGTCGACTACTATGCCGAGATCGGGTTCGGCGCCGAGTACGGGAGCGCGACCAGGGTCGTGCGTCGGTGGGCGGACGGGCCCAGGGTGCGGATCAACGGCACCCCTACCGCTGCCGACCTCACCACGCTCGAGGATGTGGTCGCCGACATCGACAGGCTCACGACGACCGTCGACATGTCGATCGTGGACACGCTCCCGACGGTCGAGGTCCACTTCGCGCCCCAGGCCTCGTTCTCCGACATCCTGCCCAGCTATGTGCCCGGGAACGTGGGCTTCTTCACCGTCTGGTGGGACGCGAGCCAGTCACTGGTCCAGGCGGTCGTCCTCGTGTCCACCGGCATCGACCAGACGGCGCGCAACCACATCATCCGCGAAGAGGTGACGCAGATCCTCGGCCTGATGCGTGACTCCTACCGCTATCCCGAGAGCATCTTCCAGCAGGGTTGGACGTTGGTGGACCGGTACGCCCCCATCGACGAGGACCTCATCGAGATGCTGTACCGTCCGGAGCTTGCCATCGGCGCATCGCCGGCGGACGCCGTCCGCACCCTCCGTGGCCTCACGCGGAACGGCCCGGTGGCGCTGACCCCGGAAGCGGCCCCGACGCCGCGCGTCCACGCGGGCGTCGCCGGCAGCGCTTCCGGTGGTCACCCTCGCCGGTGACGCCCCGGAGCCGCCTTGCGCGCGCCGGGCCGAGGGAGGACACCAGGCGCCAACGGTGGCGGGACGCGGCCGATCGACTCGGCGGCACGCTGCGCGAGGGAAAGAAGAGCGCTCGCGACGCGATCGAGGTGGCCTGCCGTGTAGGGACCATCGCGGTGGAGACGTTCGTGGTGAACAACGGAAGCACCTCCGTCACGTACACGCGGGCTCGGACCTACGCGCCGGGGTGGCGTGGCTTCCGGCTCGTGGTGCGACCGCGGACATGGCTCGACCGCCTGTGGGCGCGGCTTGGGCACGGCGAGGCTCCACCGGTCGCACGTGACCTGCTCGAGCGTTTCGTCGTGCGGGGCAAACCGTCCTCCAGGGTCCCGTCGCTGTTCGCGGACCGCGTCGTGGTCGACGCGCTCCTCGAGGCGCCTCCGGTGCGCCTCGAGGTCAGGCGCCCGTCGCGAAAGTCGAGGCGGGTCTACGGAGAGGGGGTCGCGGAGGTGTGGTGCCGCGCCACCGGCGTGGTGACCGATGTGGAGCAGCTCGTCCGCATGGTGTCGATCGTGTCCGTGACGCTCGAGGCGCTCGCCCGGATCGGGGAGGCAGGCGGCTCCGTAGGGAGGGGATGATGGACAGGGCGACGAAGCGCTTCGATCCGCTCGACTTCGAGGCCGTGACCTTCGACTGCTATGGGACGCTCGTGGATTGGGAGTCCGGGCTCGTCTCCGCGCTGCGACCGGTGCTCCGGGCCCACGACGTGCCATGGCCCGGTGACGATCCCGTGCTGGAGCGCTTCGCCCGACTGGAGGCGGCCGCGGAAGCCGGCCCCTACCGTCCGTACTGCGACGTCCTGGCGGAGGTTCTGGAAGGCCTCGGCCGGGAGCTCGGTTTCGTTCCAGGTCCGCGCGACCGGGACGGCTTCGCGGATTCCGTGGGGGTGTGGCCGGTCTTCCCGGACACGGTTTCGGCGCTGCGGCGGCTCGGAAGCCGCTACCGCCTGGCCGTCGTCTCGAACATCGACGACGGGCTGTTCGTGCGCACGGCCGAGGCGCTGGGCGTGCCGCTCGACGCGGTCGTGACCGCGGAGCAGGTCCGGAGCTACAAGCCCGCGCCGGCGCACTTTCGCGAAGCGCTCCGCCGACTGGAGCTTCCCGCGGACCGCATCCTACACGTGGCCCAGAGTCTCTACCACGACGTGGCGCCCGCTCGCGCCCTCGGGCTGACCTGTGTGTGGGTCAACCGCAGGTCCGGGCGCGCCGGCCCGGGTGCCACGCCGCCCGGTGCCGCCCGGCCGGACCTGGAGGTGCCGGACCTGCGCACGCTCGCCGACATCCTGGTGGGTGCGGGCTGACGGCTGGCCCGGGGTCCGAGCGAGACCTATTCTGCAGGTCTTGCCGGCCCGGGGGCCGGGGCGGGAGCGCCCGGCCTCGTTGCGCTCACACCAGGGAGGATCGGACATGCTTCATCGGATTCGACACCATTCCTGGGGCCCGCCGGCGATCCCGCGAGCGCTCGCGGCGCTCGGGCTGCTCGCCGTGGCCGCCCCCCCTGTCGCCGAGGCCCAGCCACGGCCGGAGCGACCCGACGTGCCGTCGCAATTCGCCATACGCGGGGCACGCATCGTCACCGTTTCGGGGCAGACCCTCGACAACGGTACCGTGGTGGTCTCCAACGGCGTCATCACGGCCGTCGGCAGGAATGCCGCGGTGCCGGCGGGGGCGTGGGTCATCGACGGGACCGGCAAGACGGTGTACCCGGGACTCATCGATGCGCTGACGACCCTCGGCCATCCGTCGGGGCGACGCGGTGGCGAAGAGGGCGGTGGGGGTGGGGGCGGTCCGTTCGGTCCCCAGGGTCCCATCGACATGTCGAGACACTCCTGGGGCCCGGAGGACCGCCCCGGCACGCACAGCTGGAAGACGGCCGCCGAAGAGCTCGACGGCGGCGACGACCGGTACGCCCGGTGGCGCAACGCGGGTTTCACCACGGTCGTGAGCACGCTGGAGGAGGGTCTGGTCACCGGGCAGGCTGCCGTGCTCAACCTCGGGGAGGTCGAGCGCCCCAGGCAGATGGTGGTCGCGACGCCGGCCGCCATGCGCGTGAAGCTGCAAGACCGGTCGTACACCGGGTATCCCAACTCCCTGCTGGGCAGCTTCGCGTACCTCAAGCAGCTCTACCTCGACGCCCAATACTACGACCGGGTGTGGACGGACTACGACGCCAGCCCGGTGGGCAAGCAGCGCCCCGAGTGGGATCTCGCGCTGGAGCCGATCCGACACGAGTTGGCGGAAGGCTACCCGGTGCTCTTCCCGGCCGACAACCGCAAAGAGATCGAGCGTGCCATCGAGACCAGCGCCGTCATGGGCGTCCCGGTGGTCGTCTACGGGGCCCAGGCCGGCTATGCGGCCGCGGACCTGCTCGCGTCGTCCAGGGTTCCGGCCCTGGTCAGCCTCGACTGGCCGGCGCCACCGCGAAACGGTGACCCGGAAGCCGATCCGTCGCTCGCGACGCTTCGCCTCTGGGACCGCGCTCCCACCACTCCGGCGGCACTGGAGGAGGCAGGGGCTCGGTTCGCCTTCTACGGTGGGAGCACCAATCCGGCCGACGCCCTGACGCATGCCCGCACAGCGGTCCGCCACGGCCTGACGAAGCAGGGCGCAATTCGTGCCTTCACGCTCTCGGCCGCCGAGATCATGGGCGTGGCAGACCGGCTGGGCTCCATCGAGCCAGGCAAGATTGCGAACCTCCTGGTCGCGTCCGGGGACCTCTTCGAGGACGGCACGCGTGTCGAGAGCGTCTTCGTGGACGGCACCCGCTTCGAGATTCCGGAGCCCTCCGGCGCGGCGGGGCGCGCGCGCGCGGACGGGGCCCAGGCCGACGCGGAGGCGGCGGAGGCGAGCGTGGTTCCGATGGCCTCGGACAAGGGGCCGTACCGGGAGGACCGCGTCACGTTCATCCGGGGAGCCACGATCATGACCGCGTCGCACGGCGTGGTCGAGAACGGCTCCATCCTGATCCGGGACGGAAAGATCGCGGATGTGGGTCCGAACCTCACCGCCCCGAGCGGAGCCAGGATCGTGGACGGGACCGGGAAGTTCGTGATCCCCGGAATCATCGACGCCCACTCGCACATCGCCGCGGACGCGATCAACGAGGGTGCGGTCAACGTTTCCGCCATGGTCGGGATCCAGGACGTGATCGACCCGAACGACGTGGGGATCTACAGGGCCCTGGCGGGCGGCGTAACCTCGATCAACATCCTGCACGGATCGGCCAACCCGATCGGCGGCGGCAACGCGGTCGTCAAGCTGCGCTGGGGAAGTGACGCGAAGCAGCTGCTGATCGAAGGCGCGCACCCGGGAATCAAGTTCGCCCTCGGGGAGAATACCAAGCGCGACCGGAACCCGGACCGTTATCCCGCCACGCGCATGGGCGTGCAGGACGTCGTGCGGCAGGCCTTCCTCGAGGCACGGGAATACCAGAAAGGATGGGATGCGTGGGAGGCCGGAGGGCGCCGCGGCATCGAGCCGCGGCGGGATCTGAAGCTCGAGTCGCTCGCTCAGATCCTCCGGGGCGACCGATGGGTCCATTCGCACTCCTACCGGGCCGACGAGATCCTCCAGCTCATCCGGCTCGCGGAGGAGCAGGGGTTCCACGTCCGGACCTTCCAGCACGTCCTGGAAGGGTACAAGGTCGCGGACGAGATGGCTGCGCACGGCGCGGGCGCGTCGACGTTCAGCGACTGGTGGGCATACAAGGTCGAGGCCTACGACGCCATCCCGTACAACGCGGCGCTCATGACAGAGCGCGGCGTGCTGGTGTCCATCAACTCGGACTCGGGCGAGGAGATGCGCCACCTCAACCAGGAGGCCGCCAAAGCCATGAAGTGGGGTGGTATGGACGAGGAGTCGGCGCTTCGACTGGTGACGCTCAACCCGGCCATGCAGCTCGGGATCGACGATCACACCGGGTCGATCGACGTGGGGAAGGACGCCGATCTGGCCGTCTATGACGGAAACCCGCTGGACATGTTCGCGAAGGTCGTCCAGACCTACGTCGACGGAAAGCTCTACTTCGACATGCAACTGGATCAGGAGCGCCAGGCGGCGATCGCCACCGAGAAGGCGGCGCTCATCGCGAAGCATGGACGGAACCGGACCGGTCCCGGCGCGGTCACCGATCGCATCGCTCCCGGCCCTCGTGAGGAGGTGATCCGATGAGGCGGCAATCGTTGTGGGGCCTGGCCCTGGCGCTGGCGATGCTCGGCCCGGTGACCCCGCTCGGGGCGCAGACCTACGCGATCCAGGGCGGGACGATCCATACGCTGACCGGAGACACGTTCGTGGGAACGGTGGTCGTCCGTGACGGGCGCATCGTGGACGTGGGACCCAACGTCCAGCCGCCGGCAGGGGCGGAAGTCGTGGACGCCACCGGCAGGCACGTCTATCCGGGGATGTTCGACGCCGTAACCCAGCTCGGGCTCACCGAGGTCGGCGCGGTGGACGTCACGAACGACTCCAGGGAGCAGGGCGATTTCAACCCGCACCTGCAGGCCGAGACCGCGATCCATCCGTCGACGGAGCACATCCCCGTGGCGCGGGCGAACGGGATCACCCACGCGATGGCGGCGCCCGAGGGCGGCATCATCTCGGGGCAGGCCTCACTGGTAGGTCTCGATGGATGGACGGTCGAGGAGATGAACATCGAGGCCGGCGCCGCGATGATCGTCAACTATCCCTCGCTCTCCGCCCGTCGCGGCTTCGGTGGCTTCTCCTTCGGCCAGCCGCGGCCCTTCAGCGAGGTCGAGGAGGAGTACCACCAGCGGGTTGCGCGACTGGACGAGTGGATGGAGGGTGGGCGGCGCTACGCACAAGCCGCGTCGGCGGGTACGGTCGCGCGGGACCTCGCGCTCGAGGCGATGGCAAAGGTCGTGAGCCGCGAGATACCGGTGTTGCTGTCCGCGGACGGCGAGCGGGACATCCGCAATGCGGTCGAGTGGGCCGAAGGGCAGAACATCCGATACGTCATCACCGGCGGACGAGAGGCCTGGAAGATCGCAGACTGGCTGGCCGAGCACGACGTGCAGATGATCCTCGGCCCCTCCCAGGCCATGCCTGCCGACGAAGATGCGTCCTACGACGAGGCGTACGCGAACGCGGGCAAGCTGCACGCGGCCGGCGTCAAGATCGCGTTCGCCACGTTCAACTCGTCGGACTCGCGAACCCTGCCTTACGAAGCGGCGATGGCGGTACCGTTCGGACTGCCCGAAGAGGCGGCGCTGGAGGCCGTCATGAAGAACGGCGCCGAGATGCTCGGGCTCGGTGATCGTATGGGCACCATCGAGACCGGGAAGATCGCGAACCTGATCGTGACCGACGGTAACCCGCTCGAGATCCAGACCCAGATCCTGGACCTGTTCATCCTCGGGCGACAGGTGAGCACGGACAACCGCCACAAGTCGCTGTACGAAAAGTACCGGGCTCGGCCCAAGGACCGGGTGATCTCGTAGCGGATCGCCGGCCTCTGGGGTCGGAGTCTCGGATACGGTTCCCCGTGCCGAGCCGACCGTGATCGTTGGACCCGAGGGGGTGGCTCGGGTAGAATAGTCCGTTCCGGTCCCTGAACGCCCGACCTTCGAGCGCATGCGTTTCGCCTACATCGATTCTCAGGGGAACGAGATCCCAATTCCCAGCGTCGACGCACTGGGTTTGCGCATCGAGCTGGGCGCCATCGGACCCGAGACGGAGTTATACGACGCACAGGCGGACCGCTGGGGACCGGCCCGCTCGCACGACATCTACAACTCCCTCGCGCGCAGCGCCGATACCGAAGGCTTCGTGGCACCGCCGCCACCGCCGCGGGGCAAGACGGCTCCGGCCCCCGAGGCGGAGAAGGGGAGCCGACCGGAGGTGCGGCCTCCGGCCTCCGGCAAGGAGCCGTTCTTCGACCTGGGCGCGGAGGTCCTGGAGGGGGACGAGGAGTCGGCGCCCGGAAGCGCGAGCGCGCCGCCGGCCGGGACCCCCGGCAGCGATTGGTCCGAGGCGGAGCTCGATCTGGATTTCACCCTGGTGGACCGACCCGGAGCGGCGCCGGAGCCACAGGACGCTACGTCGGGGGAGACTTCGGGCGCGACGCCTTGGATCGAGAACCAGGACCAGGACGCCGAGGAAACGATCTCGGTCGGGGACCTCGCGCCCGATGAGGCCCTCGACGGCTGGCTGGACCCCGGTGTCGACGTCGGCCCCGGGGGGACGTCGGACCTGGAGGGAGACCTCGAGCTCGGGATCGCGTTCGACCCCATGGACTTCACCGGCGTCGAGCAGACGCCGGACCTGGATCTGGAGGAGCTCCCGTCCGCATTCGACC
>QJYK01000303.1 GCA_003248075.1 Gemmatimonadota bacterium
TCGATCCTGCTGGTGGCGGTCGGCTTCGTCACGTCCCGCGGTGGTCGCGGCGCCGCGAGCTTCTTCGTCGCCGAGCGGCGTCTCGGCCCCGGCCTGCTCTTCGCTACGTTCCTGGCGGCCAACATTGGTGCGGGCTCGGTCATCGGTGCATCCGGGTTGGGCTACCGTGACGGCCTGTCCGCCTGGTGGTGGGTCGGCTCCGCGGGGATCGGGAGCCTGCTCCTGGCGACCTGGATCGGCCCGCGCATCTGGCGCGTGGCCCGGGCACACGGCCTCTACACGGCCGGAGACTGGCTGGAGCATCGGTACGGGAGCGCCGCGCGCGCCACCGTGGCTTCGCTGCTCTGGGTGGCGACGCTCGCCGTGCTCGCGGCTCAGCTCATCGCGATGTCCCAGATCCTCGAGTGGGTGTTGGGGGCCCCGCGATGGGTGGGTGCCCTCATCGGCGGCACGGTGATGTCGGCCTACTTCGCCGCCGGTGGCCTGTTCGCGTCGGCATGGGTGAACCTGGTACAGCTCACCGTCCTCCTGCTCGGCTTCGCGATCGGGGTCCCGCTCGCATTGTCCCGGGCCGGGGGGTGGGAGGCCGTCGTTGCCGCCATGCCGGCCGGCTCCGCTCCGACCGGCTTCTGGAGTGGCCCGGAGTCGGGTTGGATTCTCGCCGCGCTCCTCGTGCCGGCCTTCGTCGTCTCGCCCGGTCTACTCCAGAAGGCATACGGCGCCAGGGACGAGCGTACGCTCCGGATCGGGGTCGGTGCGCAGGGGGTCGCGCTCATGCTCTTCGCCTTCGCGCCTCCGCTCATGGGAATGATCGCCAGGGTGTACGAGCCGTCCCTGCCGAACCCGGAGCTCGCGGTTCCCACCGTGCTCACCGTGGGTCTTCCCGCCGGGTTGGGCGCTCTGGGACTCGCCGCGGTCTTTTCTGCGGAAGTCAGCTCGGCTGACGCCGTCCTGTTCATGCTGGCCACGTCCCTGTCCAAGGATCTCTACAAGCGGTACCTCGCGCCCGAGGCGTCGGACGAGGACGTCCTCCTGGTCGCGCGGCTCGCGGCGATCCTGGGGGGCGGGCTCGGGATCGTGCTGGCCATCTTCATTCCCACGGTCATCGGGTCATTGACCGTGTTCTATTCGGTGCTCTCCGTGAGCCTGTTCGTTCCGATCGCGGTCGGGCTCCACAGCCGCAGGCCGGGAGTGCCCGAAGTGTTGTCGGGCGTCGGCGTGGGCATCGCCGTTCTCTTCGCGGTGCGCCTGTCTGGCCTCGATCGGGAGGCCCGTCTGCTGGATCCGACGTTGCTGGGCATCATCGGGAGCGCCGTCGTGTTCGCCCTGGTCTACGCTGTCCGCAGGCGTCGGGCTGGCCCGCAAGGGGCGGCGGCTCGCTGAGCCGAGTCGGCCAGAGACGTCGACATGTCCGCTCTCCCGGCCATCTCGGTGCTCCTGCCGGTACGCGACGGCGCGCCCTGGCTGCCGGAGGCCATCCTGTCGTTGGCGGCGCAGACCGAGTCGGACTTCGAGGTGGTGGCCGTGGACGACGGCTCCACGGATCGAACGGCCGAGATCCTGAAGGACTGGGCCTCCAGCGACCCGCGGGTGCGCGTCCTGCGCCAGCAGGCCTCGGGGATCGTGGTCGCGTTGGAGCGCGCGCGGCTGGAGGCCCGGGGGCGCTGGTTGGCACGGATGGACGCCGACGACGTCTGCGCTCCGAATCGTCTGGCGCGACAACGGGAGCACATGGAGCAGGACCGGTCGCTGGGCGCCTGTGGCACGTTCGTACGGTACTTCCCGCGCGACCGCGTCCGTGCGGGCGCGCGCCGCTACGAGGCCTGGATGAACGCCTCGTCCACCCGAAGCGAGCTCGAGCGGGAGCTCTTCGTGGAATGCCCGATCGCGCACCCGACGCTCTTCGCGCGCGCGGAAGCCGTGCGGGCGATTGGAGGCTACCGCGATCGGGGTTGGCCCGAGGACTACGACCTCGTGCTGCGACTGTGGGCCTCCGGCGCTGGGTTGGAGAAGGTCCCCGAGGTCCTGGTCCATTGGCGTGAACGCCCGCAGCGGCTGTCGCGGACGTCACCGACCTACGCCGACGGCGCCTTCGTGCGCTGCAAGGTCCACTTCCTGAGGGAGACGCTGTTGGGGAGGCACCGGGCCGTCGTCTGGGGCGCAGGACCCGTGGGCAAAGCGTTCGCCCGCGCGCTGCGCCGGGCCGGGACGGAGGTGGCCGCCTTCGTGGAAGTGGACCCGCGCAAGGTAGGCCAGGAGATCCACGGTGCGCGCGTCGTCGACACACGTGCGGGGCTCGGGCTGGACGGGTTTCACCTGGCCGCGGTCGGGCAGCCGGGAGCACGGGCCGAGATCCGTCGGATCCTGGCGTCTTCGGGGCGGAGGGAGACGAGCGACTTCATCGCCGTGGCGTAGCCTCCGCCGGGAGCGTCGCTCGCCCCTGCGCCCGGGGGTCGGTAGATTCGGCACGTCTGCATCCCTCCCGCACGGACGGTCCCCATGCATGGTATGCGCCCTTTCGCCGTCGCCGGCCTGCTCGCGGCCACGCTGGCCCACGGGCTCGCGGCCCAGCTTCCTACAGCCACGCCGGCCCACCGGGCGGCGGGACAGCGAGTCACGGAGATCCGCTTCGAGGTCGAGGAGCTGATCGTGCGGCGTGGTGAGACCGTATCGCTCACCCCGACGCTGGTCGACGCGTCGGGAAACGTGGTGGAGGGCGCGATGGCGCTTCTCATCGCCCGGGGCGGACTGACCCCGCAGATCTCCGCGGCGACGGGGCCGGCGGTGGAGCTCACGGGCGACGTGCCCGGGTCCGTCACGCTCGTCGCGTTGGTCGTGGTGGAGCCCGGCCAGAGCAGCGCCTTCGGGATCCCGGGTGTCCGCCAGCTCGCCAGCCTCCCGGTACGGGTGCTCGACTACCCGGCCGCGTCCATCGACATCGCCGAGCCGCAGCACACAGCCTACACGGGGACGTCGATCCAACTCCACGGTACGGTCCTCACGGACCACGGGGGCGAGCACGCGACCGCCACGATCCGCTGGGGGTCCCTGGATCCCTCCAGGGCCGTCGTCACCGAGGGCGGCGTCCTCAGCGGCGTCGCACCCGGCACCGTGACGGTGACCGCGTCGACGGAGAACGGCGTGAGCGTTCAACGGTCGGTCCAGGTCGTGGCCAACCCGGTACGCTCGATCTCCATCACGCCGAGTCACGCCGAGACGCGCACGGGAGACGTCGTCGCGTTCGACATCGTCGCGAGGGACGCGAGCGGAGGGGCGGTGGACGACATCGCCCTGGACCTCTCCGTCTCCGGCCTCGCCGGCACGGGTGGGTTCGTGTTCGCGGACGGCACGTTCGTCGCGGAGGAGCCGGGCGCATACCGGGTCCTGGCCGGGAGTGGCGGGGCTTCTGCAGCGGCCGTGGTGGAGGTGACCGCCAGGCCCGAGCCGACGGACGTCGAGCTCCTGGACCACGGCGTGCGGGCCGAGGTCGCGACGAGCGATCTCTGGGTCTTCGAAGGTGCGGACGGCGAGGACTACGCGTACACGGGCACGCACGCCCAGGGCGGGGGCGAGCGCATGTTCGTCTGGCGCGTCACCGACCCCTCCAACGTCGAGCTCGTGGACTCGGTGGTGGTGGATGCCCGGGTCGTGAACGACGTGAAGGTCAACGAGGACGCGTCGTGGGCGATCATCACCCGCGAGGGGGCCAGCACCCGCCGCAACGGCATCGTCGTGCTCGACCTGGCGGATCCGGCCCACCCGTCGATCATGGGCGAGCTGACCGACAGCCTGACCGGTGGCATCCACAACGTGTGGATCATGGGCGACGTGGTGTACGCCGTGAACGACGGAACGTCGGCCATGCACATCATCGACATGAGCGACCCGGGGAGCCCGAAGCACGCAGGGCGTTGGGAGATCCGGCCCGGCGACACGAACAAGTCGCTTCACGACGTGTGGGCTCGGGACGGCTACGCCTATCTGTCCTACTGGGACGACGGACTCGTCATCCTCGACGTGGGCGCGGGTACCCACGGCGGGACGCCTTTGAAGCCGACCTTCGTGTCCAGCATCGCCTACCCGGAGGGGAACACGCACGTCGCGTGGAGAGACCGCGACTACGTCTTCCTGGGGGACGAGATCGGGACCGCGGACGGGATGCGCGGCTTCATCCACGTGATCGACGTCAGCGACGTCGAGAACCCCGTCCAGGTCGCCAAGTACGACCTGCCGGAGGCCGGGGCGCACAACATCTGGGTGGAGGACGAGACGCTCTACATCGCCTACTACCAGGGCGGGCTCAGGATCGTGGACGTCAGCGGAACCCTCCGCGGCGACCTGTACCGCCAGGGCAGGGAGATCGGGTTCTTCCGGACCTCCCCTGGAGAAGGGGAGGGCCTCCAGCCCAACCAGGCGATGGCATGGGGTCCGCAGGTCTTCAAGGGCAACGTCTTCGTCAGCGACATGCTGAGCGGGCTCTGGGTCGTGAAGCACGTCAAGCCTCGCAACATCGCGTTCTGATGACGGTGCGAACCACGCTCGCCGCTGCGACGCTCCTGGTCCTGACGGGTGCGGCAGGGCAGGGCGGGGCACAGGAGCCGGGGGCCGTGTATCGGGCCTATGTGGCCAACGAGTCCTCGGACCTGGTGTCGCTGATCCGATTCGACGGTCGGGAGATCGTCGAGGAGAAGGCCATCGAGGTGGGCTTCCACCCAGCGGACATCGAAGGCGCGCACGGCATCGCGGTGTCGCCGTCCGGTGAGCACTGGTACGTGTCGATCGCTCACGGGCAGCCGTACGGCCAGATCTGGAAGATGGAGACGGGCAGGGACGTTTTCGTCGACTCCGCTCTGGTGGGGCTCTTCCCGGCGACCATGGCGCTGACACCGGACGGCTCGGGCCTCTTCGTGGTCAATTTCAATCTCCACGGGGACCCGGTCCCGAGCACGGTTTCGGCGCTGTTCACGCCCTGGATGCAGGAGACCGGACAAATCGAGACCTGCGTCATGCCCCACGGGAGTCGCGTGAGTCGCGACGGGTCGCGGCACTACTCGACGTGCATGATGTCCGACCAGCTCGTCGAGATCTCGGTCGGGAAGACGAACGTGTCGCGCAGGATGGTCCTGACCGCAGGCCACGAGCACGTCATGGCGGGCCCTGCCGGTGGGGCGAGCGGGATGGACATGGGCGGAGCGGGGATCTGCAAGCCGACCTGGGTCGTCGTGGCGCCGGACGACTCCCGCCTCTACGTACCGTGCAACGGTCGGGGCGAGGTCCTGGAGATCGACGCGGCGTCCCTGGAGGTCCTGCGGCGGTTTCCGACGGGCAGGGGGCCCTACAACGCCGACGTCACGCCGGATGGAGCGACGTTGGTCGTGACCCTGAAGGGGGACCGCGCGCTGGCGATCTTCGACCTCGCCACCGGCGTGGAGAAGAGGGTCCCGACATCCCGGCCGGTGACCCACGGTGTCGTGGTGACCCCGGACGGTCGCTACGCCCTCGTCACCAACGAGGCGGTCGGCGCGACCCGGGGCACGGTGGACGCCGTGGACCTGGTGTCTGCCCGTGTCGTCGCCAGCGCGCCGCTCCACTATCAGCCGGGCGGGATCGGCTTCTGGAAGATGGAGCGTCGTTAGCCGTCACCCGATGCTCGGCAGACGCTGAAAAGCGTTGCGCCAAGCGGCTTTGCCGGGTTGCCGCCCCCCCCTGGCACGGTTATTTTTCCTGGGCTCTCAAGTGGCGTCACGACGACCCTCCCGCGAGGGGGTAGCGACGCTTTCCCGGGTGCGGTCGGGAGATCCGGAGCGCCGTGCCCAAGGAGCTGCGCTTGCCCCACCCGAAGCCGACCTCCGCGACCTGATGCGACCGGGTCCTGCCCCGCCGTGCACGGCGCGGTGCGGTCGCTCCAGCCGCCTCGCGTCGGTACGCGCGCCGTGCTTCGGCCCGCGTTCCCACCGCGCGGCGCCCCCAGGACGACGGATCGTCACAGACGCCACGAGCACCCCAGAACGAGCACGTTGAAGGGATAGAAGAGCATGGACGAAGAGCTGGATCTGTTGGGAGACGGCGGCGGCGAAAGGGTCCTCACCCGCCTGATCGAAGACGAGATGCGCGAGTCGTTCATCGACTACTCGATGAGCGTGATCGTACAGCGCGCGCTCCCCGACGTCCGCGACGGGCTGAAGCCCGTCCACCGCCGCATCCTCTACGCGATGAGCGAGCTCGGCCTGACGCCGGGGCGAGCGTACAAAAAGAGCGCGACCGTTGTCGGGGAGGTACTCGGCAAGTTCCACCCGCACGGCGACTCGGCGGTCTACGACTCGCTCGTGCGCATGGTCCAGAGCTTCTCGCTCCGCTACCCCCTGGTGGACGGCCAGGGAAACTTCGGCTCCATCGACGGAGACTCCGCGGCGGCCTACCGCTACA
>QJYK01000294.1 GCA_003248075.1 Gemmatimonadota bacterium
CGTCCGCCCCGCACACGTTGCACACAACCGTGATGCCACCGCTCTCAGCGCCCACGACTCGCCTCGCGGCAGATCCTCCCATAGGAGTCTACCCCCGCGGGACCCAGAAGTCAACGCATGGCGACCTTACCTTAATCGTTCGCTAGGGACGGGAGAGGTGGGGTGCAGGGGAGCCGGAACGGGCCTCTGGCCATGCGCAGCGGGAGTCGCAGGCCGCCGTGGGTTGTTCCGTGTCCCAGAAGTGCCAGACCGTGGGCTTCCGGGTGTGCCGCAGGCCACAAGGGACGAGGTGTCTCTGCGTCCTCCGCAGGATGGCCGCGGGCAAGGGTGTCGGAGGGTCAGCCGCCGGTTTGCCACACCGGGGTCTGTTGCCACAGGAGCCGGCGGATGTCCGACAGCCGGACCAGGGCACCCGCGAACCGGCCCACCACGCGCACGAGGAGCGACCGGGCGTGGCGGATCAGTTTCCCCGCCTTCGCAAAGATCAAGAACCGCAGCCGCTTCGGCCGGGCACGCTCCAGCTCGGGCGGCAGCGCGACGCGCCGCAGGACGCTCAGGAGGTTGTACGTCAGAACGTTGAGCCGCCACCACGCCGCGTTGGCCCCGAACCGCTCGCACGGCAGCACGCCGCCCGCCAGCTCGTTCTTCAGGATGTCGTGCGTGTGCTCGATGGTCCCCGCCTTCTCCCGGTGCCACTGGAGGAGCGCCAGACCGTCCCGCTCGAAGTCGTTCGTCACCACCGCGAAGTACTTCACCTCGCTGCCGTCCGCGAACAGCTCCCTCTGCCGCGGCGTCAGACGCACCGCCAGGTAGCGGTCCGGCTTGCGGCCCTTCTTCCCCGACGGGCCCGAGGGCACGAAGTCCACCTCGCCCCAACTGCGGCAGGTGTCCTCGGGGTCCGGGTGCCACGCGCTCACCGCCCGCACCCGCTCCTTGAGTTGCGGGCTCATGTCCGCACTGATCGCGAAGATCGCCCGAGGACGGCCCGTCCCCTCGTCCTCCTCGCGCAGCCAGTTCAGCACCTCGTGCTGATACGAGGCCGAGTCGGCCCGGTAGTTCACCCGCTTCACGCTCTGGGGCAGCGCCGCGAAGGCCCGCTGGACCACGCGCAACACCCCGCTGCCCGCCGGCACGTTCCCGTCCCGCAACTCCTCCGCCACGATCTGGTCCTGCTCCGCCCACAACACCACCGACGGCTGGTAGCCCCGTGTCCCCGCATACGTCGTCGCCGCCACCCGCTTCGTGCTCTCGATGATCGTCCCATCGTGGTCCAGTGTGGCCACCCGCTCCGGCCGGCTCGCCTGCGCCTGGCGCACCACGTGGTCATTCACCCGGCCCAGACCCGCCAACGGCACACTCTCCCACGAGCCGTCTGAGGGAAACAGCCATGGCTCCGTCCCCGTCTCCTCCGGCTCCGCGTGGAACGCATACAGGAACTTCTTCGCCGCCGCCGGCGAGGGAATCCCATGCCCCAGCAGCACCGACACACCCCCATCCGCCGACAGCGTCCCCAGATCGTCCACGTGCTCCCCGCCCGCCGCGATCAGCGCCACCAGACTCTCCACAAACTCCCACTCCGTGTAGCCCCGGCTCCGTTCCTTCACCGACACCTCCCGCCCGACCGCTGCCGGAAGACCCATCCCACGAGCCGCCTCCACCACCGCCGTCAGACCCGCGTGAGCCGTCAGAACCCCCTCGCCCTCCACCTCCTCCAACACGAACGGCATCACCCCGTACTGACGACGAACCGCCCCCTTCGCCTTCTTCCCATTCCCCATCGATTCTTCACCCCACAGGGGACACGCGCCCACCGACCACTCCGACCACGCGACATACTATAGCACACCAAATCCACAGGTCCAACTCTTTCAGAGATTCACTACCGAACGATCAGGGGCCCTGGCCCGCCCCCGGTTTCATATTGCCCTCAGCAGCTTG
>QJYK01000324.1 GCA_003248075.1 Gemmatimonadota bacterium
CGACCCTCCGCGCGCGAGGCGGTCCATGGCATGTAGCGGATAGGGTTGGCGTGCGCCCACGGCCGACGGGGCATGTTGACGTGCATGTTCGCCCGCCACGTCGCCGTGACCCTGCCCTGCACCGCCGGCCGCCTCGAGGAAAGAATTCCGTCCCGGAGCAGAAAGACATTCCTACGTCGTTTTCTGGCGTCACTGGGTGACGCGATGTGAGTGTCCAATCCACAGGTACCCCCGGCTGGCCCCGTCCTTGCTTGACGCTGGTGCGCGCGGCTACCTGCCCGGGCCCGAACAACCCCCTCGCGGGCGGGTCGCCCCTCTGGATGCTCGGATGATGGAGGCTGGAGAATGCACCGACCCCGCCAAGCCCACGTGACCCTCTTGCTCGGCCTCGCCCTGGCCGGGTGCGGCGGTGGCGATGGACCGACGGACCCCGCCGGGGACCCACCCGCGGGGTCGCGGGAGATCCTCAGCGAACCCTCGTTCTCCACGCAGGTCATGGAGGTGTTCGTCCGACGCGGTTGCACGGCCTCCCAGTGCCACGGGGGGGGTCAGGGAGGCCTGACGCTCACCGCGTCCGCGACGGTCTCCTACCAGAACCTGGTCAACGTGCCCGCGACCGGCCCGGCCGGTGAGATCCGGGTGATTCCGGGCAACGCACAGGACAGCTACCTGGTGAAGAAGCTCGAGGGGCGACAGTCGGTCGGCACCCGGATGCCGGTCACGGGCTCCGCGTTGGACAGCGTCGACCTTGCCAACGTCAGGAACTGGATCGACCGGGGCGCCCGGAACAACTGAGCGCGCCCGTCCTCGCGACCTCTCTCGACCGTCGCCCTACCCCGGGATCGGCACGGCCAGCGTGTCGTGGTGCCGGAGGATGAGCTCCCGGAAGTACGCGCCGATGTAGTCCGCACCACGGAAGCCCGCGGCCCGGGCGGCCGCCTCCTGCTGCTCTCGCGTCGCATCCGGAGGGTTCGCGTAGGTCTTGAGATCCCGGTGGAATCCGATGGTGAATCCATCCGTGGCGGAGCCGGCGATCCGGGTGAAGATCTTCGTGGTGGTGCGGCCGAGCGCGGCGGAGTAGGCGTTCTCCATCTCGCGCTCGTGCACGAGATCCGCGCGCTTTCCGGCGAGGCCCTGGAACATCTCCACGTGGTAGAGGCCCGCCCCCTCCCAGGCGGCGGTGACCTCGATCACGGGAGGCCCGTGTACGAACACCTCCTCGCGCCAGGCGGTGCGCGCGTCGATCGCGCGCTGGAGCTCGGCGCCGGTGCGGCCCGAGGGCCCGCGCGCTTCGGCAAGGCGACGCGTCCGCTCCGGAGCGAAGTACGCCGACACCCCCTCCAACGGATAGAGCAGCATCAGGTCCCAGGCGTCACCCTGGCTGTGACGCATCCACAGGCCTGGGGCTTCGCCCATGGACGCCAGGAGCGACCTCTCCTCGCGGTACAGCTCGATGAGCTCGAGCAGCGCGCCCGGCGCGGCCTGGACCGTGAGGGCGCGGTAGGTGCCCCGGTCCTGAGCCCGGATCGGGGAGGCGAGCAGCAGGGCCGACGCGGCGGCCAGGAGCACGGTTCGACGCACGGGATACCTCGGTGGGGGTCGGGGTGTGCGGTGAAGGTCGTGGGCCGGTCCCCCTCCCGCCAGAAGGCGCACGTGGCCACTTTGGCCCCGCCCCGTCCGCGTCCGTACCCCGAGCCCCGGAGGCCGCACATGACCCCGACGCGCCGCGACTTCGTGAAGGGCACCGCCCTCGCCGGCATCGCCATCCCCTCGCTCGGAGCGGCTGCGCGCTCCCGACCGGAGCCTTCTTCGGCTCAGTCGGCCGGGTGTGACGCCGGCAAGGCGGTGCACTCCATCCTGGAGCGGGACCACCCGTACATCTACGTCGACTCGTGCATGCAGATGTGGCCGGACGCGGACTTCCACCTCGCCCACCGGCACGGGGTCACGACCTACGCGGTGACCGCCTGGACCCCGCACGCGGACGCCGCCGCGGCACTGGCGGGGCTGATGTACTGGCACGGTGTGGCCCGGGAGCACGAGGGTCTCGAGGTCGTGCGGAGGACGGCCGACATCCGGCAGATCAAGCGGGAGGGCAAGGCCGGCCTCCTGCTCGCCGCCCAGGACGGCGACTGGGTGGGCTACGCGCTCAGCCGACTCCAGGCCTTCCACGACGCCGGGCTGCGCGTGATGCTCCTCGCGTACAACGCCAACAACCAGCTCGGCGGAGGCTGTCTGGACCGGACGGACGGCGGTCTTTCGCGCCTCGGCCAGCGGGTCGTCGAGGAGTGCAACCGGGTGGGCATCGTCGTGGACCTGAGCCACACCGGCAGGCGTACGACGCTCGACATCCTGGAGCGCAGCTCGAAGCCATGCGTGTTCACGCATTCGAACGCCTCGGCCCTGGTCCCGAGCCCGCGCAACGTCGACGACGAGCAGATCCGGGCCTGCGTCGCAGGCGGTGGCGTGATCGGCCTGGTGTCGTGGGGACCCCTGGTCATGAAGCCCGGCAGCACGACGCGGCCCACGCTCGACGACTTCATCGATCATGTGGACCACGTGGTGCAGCTCGTCGGGAGCGCCCGGCACATCGGGATCGGCACGGACATGTCCATCGGCACCTACCCCCTGCACGAGCACGACCCGTTCGGCGCGCCGGTCTATCCCAACTTCACGGCGGCGTACGACGAGCACGTGACCGCCGACATCCGCTCACCGCTCCGGAACGTCGAGGGGTTCGACGACTACGCCCAGATCGTCGACGTGGCGGAGGGATTGCTTTCGCGGGGCTATGCCGACGAGGACGTGCGGGCGATCCTCGGAGAGAACTTCCTCCGGGTGTTCGAGGAGGTGTTCGGCTGAGCCGCACCCAGAGGCACGCGCCCGGACCTCGAGACCGTCGTCAGCTTCCCACGGGGGCGGGCTCGTCGGCCGTGTAGGCTCGATCCCCCAACGCGGATGGCACGACCGCGTAGGTCAGGGTGACGAGCCCGGAGGCATCCCGAGCGACGTCCTCCAGATGCAGCTCGGTCCTGGCCCCGGTTTCGGGTAGGAAGGGTTCGCCGCCCCCCAGCAGGAGTGGGTGAACCGCGACCACGACCCGGTCGACCAGCGCGTCGAGAAGCAGGTAGCGCAGGACGATGGGGTCACCGACGATCCCGATCCCACGACCGGGTGCACGGCGCAGGTCCTTCACGAACGGCCCGGGGGCCGAGTCGATGATCCAGACGCCCGGGTGATCGCCCCCGTTCAATGTCCTGGAGAAGACGATGGTCGTCTTGCCCGGGTAGCCCGACACGCCGCCGGCTCTCATCGCGTCGTAGGTCGCCTGGCCCATCAAGACGGTATCCAGCGCGTCGAAGTGGCGGGCCACGGCGCGGTGCCCGGCGTCCAGGAGCCAGTCGCGTCCACGCGAGGGGTCCGCCGACCGCCCGTCCAGACTCGAGGCGATGAAGTAGATCACGGGACGCATGCTCCAAACCGTTGCAAGTTCCGAGCCGACCAAGGCGGTTGGGGCGCTTCCGCCCCGCCCCCGGAAGCCGCCCCCGGGCCACAGTCGGCGGCGGACCGACATCCCCGATCCCCGAGGCACCGCGACTATCCTGCGCTCGCTACGCTCACCGGGTACCGCTGCCCGCCCCCGTCCCTCCTGCGCCGCCCCCTGCGGCAGACTTGAAGGCTAGATATCTATATATCTGAATATTATAATTACTGGAGCCTGACGCGCTCCCGGGTCGAGCCGCATTCAACCGACTGGAGCTGGATCGGTACATGGAGATGGACATCGTTTTTCCCGGAGGCGCGCGCGTGGACGCCATCATGGGTGATACCGTGGTGACCACCAATCAGGATGGAACGGCGCCGGCCCCGTTCGGACTCTTCCTTGCCTCGATCGGAACCTGCGCCGGGATCTACGTCCTCGGCTTCTGCCGTCACCGGGGGCTGCCCACCGAGGGCATCCGGATCGTCCAGCGCGTGCACACGGACCCCGTCACGCACATGGTGTCGCGCGTGGACCTGGACATCGTGGTCCCGCCCTCGTTCCCCCAGAAATACCACGCCGCGCTGGTGCGCGCCGCGGACCAGTGCGCCGTGAAGAAGCACCTCGAGGTGCCGCCGACCTTCGACGTCCGCGTCAGGCCCGAGGGGGTACCGACGCCGGCGCTGGCCTGAGGGAGCGCGCCGCGGCCGACCGGATCAGAGGATGATCGCGAGCGGCAGGAGCACCACGTACGCGAGCACCAGCAGCAACGGCGCCGCCGTGATCGAGCCTCGAGCGAGGAGCCAGTAGCCGAGTGTGAGGCAGAGGAGACCGGCCGCACCGAGCACGGCGTTCACGCGGGTGAAGCGGAGCGCGGCGGGCTTCTGCCTGGGCGTCGAGGTCGTTCGGCGGGTGGCCATGGCGAAGATGCTATCCGGATCGGGTCGTAGGGTCAAACGGATCGACGCCGGCAGCAGCCGGCTCCAGCCTGGCTCACTCGAGCAGCGCGGAGAGATCCTTCGCGGGGATGCCCAGGAGCTCCGCAGCGGCGCTCTCGTCTCCGGACGTGCGCTCGAGCACGGCGCGCGCGTGTCGGGCCATGGCGGACCGCATCGTCAGGTCTCCGTCCGACTCGACGCCCTCGTCGCCCAGAACGAGGTGGTCCGGCCCGACGATGGTCCCGCGGGCCAGGATCGCGGCCCTCATGAGCGCGTTCTCCAGCTCCCGGACGTTCCCGGGCCAGGAGTACTCCCGTAGCCTGCGCAGCGCCTCGTCCGAGATACGCCGGATGTTCCTTCGGGTCTCGACGCGGATGCGGCCGAGCAGCGCCTCCGCGATCAGTCGAATGTCGTCGGGGCGCTCACGGAGCGGCGGCACGTGGAGCTCGACCACCTTCAGCCGGAAATACAGGTCCTCGCGGAAGCGTCCCCCTGCGACCAGATCCTCGATGGGCTGGTGGGTCGCGGCGATGACACGCGCCTCGGTGATGCGCGCCTCCTCGCCTCCGACCGGATAGAAGACACGCTCCTGGAGCACCCGCAGGAGCTTCGTCTGGAACTCGGGGCTCGTATCGCCGATCTCGTCCAGGAAGATCGTGCCCTTCCCCGCCAGCTCGAAGTAGCCCCTGCGACCGCCGGTGGCGCCCGTGAACGCTCCCTTGACATGACCGAACAGCTCGGACTCGAGCAGCGTGTCCGTGAGCGCGGTGCAGTTCACCGCGATGAACGGCTCGTCGACGTGCGCGGAGTGGTCGTGCACTGCGCGGGCGATGAGCTCCTTGCCCGTGCCGGTCTCGCCGCGGATGAGCACGGTGGCCCGATTCCTCGAGAGTACGCCGATGGTCTTGTAGATCTCGATCATCTGGGGCGTCTTGCCCACGAGGCGCCGAGTCGCCGGGACCTCGGCGAGGTCGCCGTCGCCCTCGAGCCCCTCCTCCTCCACGAGAGACTGCTCCCGGAAGCATCGATCGGCCAGGGCCTGGAGTGCCTTGGGATCGACCGGCTTGACCAGGAAGTCGAAGGCGCCCGACTTCATGGCGGTCACCGCCGTATCCATGTCCTCGTGGCCGGTCATGACGACCACGTCCACGCCCTGAAGATCCGAGCGGAGGCGCTCGAGGAGCTCGAGCCCGCTCATGCCCGTCATGCGGATGTCGGTCACCACGAGGCCGGGGGCGAAGGCAGACACGCGCGCCAGCGCCTCCTCTGCGCTCTCGGCGGTCTCGACCTCGTAGCCCCCGTGCGTCAGCCGGGTGCGGAAGACCTCCAGCGCGTCGGTATCGTCGTCGACGATCAGGATCCGGTGACTCATTCCCCGTGCTACCCCGCGGTCCGCGGGGGGTCCCCGTCCTCGCCTGTCTCCCGCCAGAACGCGGGACGCTCGGCCAGCTCGTCGGCGCGCAGGCGCGCGAGGCGCTCGCGGTTGAGCCGCGCGCGCACGCGCCACATCAGGACCAGCGCCGCGGCGAGCACGAGCCAGAAGATCGACGAGTGCGACAGCACGAAGAGCCAACCGTACCGATCGCGGACATGCCTGCGCCAATCCTCCTCGAGCTGACCGGAGGTCACGCCGAACGTTGAGCGGAGCGCGGTCTCGAACGAGCCCTCCTCCCGCCACCGTTGGAAGAAGAGCTCCAACCCCCGCTCGCCACTCGACGCGAGCAGGTAGGTGACCGCGCTCGCGGCCAGCAGGTAGGCCGTCTCGGCCGACACCCTCTCCCTCGGCCAGCTCAGCGTGAGGGAGTCGAACCGGGGCGTACGACCCAGGGCGATGAGCACCCGGAGCCGCCACACGTCCAGCGCATCCCATCCGCCCGAAGCCCACTGGGCGTACCCCTCGTCGAACCAGCGCGGGGCACGCAGCCCGCCGACCTCCTGGTGCAGACCCACGTGGGCCCACTCGTGGCGCAGCGTGCGTAGGCCGTCGGGATCGAGCACACGACGGCCCTCCCCCGTCGGGATCACCAGGACCCCCAGCTCCGGCAGGGCCACCGCGGCCCGCCACTCCGGGACCCCTCCGCCGGTCGCTTGCTCGAACGCCGCCGGCGTGTGCGCGAGCACGACCGTCACCCCGGAAGGGACATCCGGAGGCATGCCGGGCAACGCGGGCGCGGCGAGCAGGGCCGTCAGGACCCGCGGGGCCACGAGGGAGTCCCGCGGGGCGTAGCGCACGCGAGTCGAGCCGCCGGCGATCTCCCGATAGAGGACGCCGTCCAGGGTGTCCGCGATGACCTGCACCGGCGGGGCGCCGAGTCGCGCGACGCTCACGAGCAGGAGGAGGGCGCTCACCCCGTCTCGAGCGACTCCAGGTTCGCGCGCACCGCCTCGTTGTCGGCGTTCAGCTCCAACGCACGCTGCCACAGGAGCCGCGCCACGTCCCGATCGTTGTCCTTGTATGCGAGGGTGCCCAATCGCAGAAACACGTCGTCGCCCAGACGCGGCGCCAGCTTGACCGCCTTCTCGTACTGGACGCGCGCGGATTCGTGGTCGCCCCGCGCCCACGCCTGATCGCCCAGGTTCTTATGCGCCTGTGGCGGCGCGGGCGTGACGGCCACGGCCCTCTTGTAGAGCGCCTCGGCTGCCGACATCTCGCCCAGTCGCTCGAGCACCGCCCCGGTGTTCACCAGGATCGGTCCCGACTCCGGGTAATGACCGAGCCCCTCTCGCCCCACGGCCACCGCATACTCGAGGTCGCCCGCCACGGCGGCCGCGAGGGCGGTGTACGCGTAGTACGCCGGCGAGGGCTTCTTCACCTTCGGCGACGTGCGGTAGGCGCGGAGCTCGTCCAGCGCCCGGGCCGCGTCGTGGACTTCGAGACGGGTCATGGCGGCGAGAAGGTGCACCTCCGGGTCCTCGGGATGCGCGCCCGCCGCCTCCAGCGCACCCAGTGCCTCGTCGTGCCGGCCGGCCAGGACGAAGGCCAGCGCCCGGTTGCGCTGCACCGTGGGCTTGGAGCGCGCTTCCGCGGGCATGGCGTCGAACCTCGCGATGGCCTGCTCGGGGTGACCGCTCCGCAGCGCGATGAGCCCGAGCACGAAGTGCGCCCGTGCTTCTCGGCCGTCCACCGCCAGCACCTCGGTCAGCTCGCGGGTCGCGTCCTCGAGCATGCCGGACCGGTAGAAGGCGATGCCCAGGTTGAGTCGCTCCTGGAGGTCGTCGTCGGCCCCGGGCTCCGGAACGGCGCGGTACTCACCGGCCCGACTGATGAACCCGCCCTGCACCAGACCGTACAGCGCTTTTCCGGTGTCGAAATCACCCAGCCCGCACTCCTGGACGATCTCCGTCACCGTGCGCAGCCCGTCGATGAGCGGGAGCACCTTGCGCTGCGCATCCGTGAGCTCGACGTCGTCACCCGCGCCCTCGGGGTCCTTGTCCACCTGGAAGACGATGTCGAAGGAGGGGATCTTCTTCTCGACCAGGGTCCACTCGTCCACCCGACGCGCTCCTTCCATGAGGAGGGATTCGGGCGGTATGTCCACCAGGAAGACGCCGTCTTCGTCGGGTGCCTGGCCGGAGTCGAAGTGGAAGGAGCCCTGAACCCAGGTGAACAGGTGGTAGACGGCCTCCTCGATCTGTCGGCGAACGTGCTCCTGGAGCACGTCGGGTTGCAGGCTGCCCAGCTCCAGCAGGATCTCGCCGATGCGTTTCCGCCTCTGCTCGGCCTGCTGCGCCACGGCCGCCCGGAGCTCCTCACGCGTGATGATGCGCTTGCGGACCAGCACCTCGCCGAGTCGGTCCGGACGGTTCAACACGGAGGCGTGGATGACGCGGCCGTTGCGGAAGTAGATGTAGCCGAAGTTCGAGCGGTCCGTGATGGACAGGCAGCCGGTCTTGCGACCCATTCCCAGGAGCTGGCAGATGTCGGCCAGGCTGACGTCCTGGAGCGCGCCCTCGATCGCCATTCAGTCCAGGTCCTCTTCGAGGAAATCCTCCAGCTTCGGCCAGCGCAGCACCACGTTCTCGCGAGAGGGGAACCACGAGCCCCCCTTCCTCTTCGGGCTCGGCTCCCCCGCGGCTTCGGCGGCGCCCCCCGCGGTGGCCCCGACCTCGGTCTGGCCGTTCCAGGCCGGTCGACGCCGGACCGTCACGGGTACCGCGGCCAGCTCGAGCGGGTCGTCGCCCTGCCCCGACTCGACCTCGAGCACGAGCCCGCCCTCGAAGCGCGACCGCAACCGCTCGTCGACCTCGTCGATCGCGGAGGGCGGGCGGTCCGCGACCAGGAGCACCCGCGCGCCTCGGCGCTTCAACGCCTCGAACAGGTGGAAGAACTCGTCCTGGGCCCGTTCGGTCTCGGACAGTGCCTCGACGCCGTGGACCAGCAACAGGTCGGCGGTCCACCACCGCTCGCGCCACGCCCCGGCCACCCCCGCGCCCAACGCACGGATGAAGTCCGAGGCGAACTCCCGGACCGACGTGACGGCCATCCGCGATTCGGGGCTGAGCGCCTGGAACGTGCGCCCCGCGGCACCCAGGAGCACCCGGCCACGCTCCGCACGCTCCGACCACAGATAGAGCGGGTTGTACTCCGGTCGGCCCGACCCGATCAGCTGCTGCACGGCCTTCAGGGCGATGCGGGGGAAGTTCCCCAGCTCGTCGAGATCCGGACCCGGGGTGAGCCTGGGGAACGGACGTTGGCGCTCGCGCACGGACGCGAGCAGGGCCTCGGCCTCGTCGAGCCGGTCGGGATCCTTGAGGATCGCGCCCGCGGCATCGGGCCACGGATTGCTCAGCTGGTCCAGCTCGTAGTCGATGTCCCGCAGGCGCTGGAGGTCGGTCCGGTACCGGCGGACGATCTCCTCCCAACCCGGCAGGTCGTGTCCACCCTGGAGCATCTTCAGACGCTGCGCCGAGAAGCCCTCGCGCTCCGCGGCCTCGATGGACTCCCTCAGCGCCTTGCGCCAGGGCTGCTCCTTCGCCTCGACGGTGAGGGCGACCGCCCCGGCGAGATCCTCGAGGAAGGTGCCGAAGTCGTCTCGACCGCCGGTCGAGGGAGACGCACCGCCGCCGATCAGGTCCTTGACCTCCTCCGCCGAGATCTGGCGCCCCTCCAGGTCCTGCGCGGCCAGGACTCGGTTCAACGCGCCGCCCAGCTCGCGCACGTTCTTGAACGGGTATCGCCCCAGGGCCTCGGCGACGCCCGTCGCCAGCCGCTGGCCGCTCAGCCCCGCCTTGCGTCGGACGATGGCGACGCGGGTCTCGTACTCGGGAGCGCCGATGTCCACGATGAGGCCCCCGGAGAACCGGGAGAGCAGCCGGGCGTCGAGCCCATCGATCTCGGCCGGCGCCCGGTCCGAGGCCAGCATGATCTGGCTCCCGGCCGCGGACAGCTGGTCGAGCGTCCGCAGGAGCATCTCCTGAGCCTCGTTCTGACCCGCGAGGAACTGGACGTCGTCCAGCAGGAGAATCTCGAGGTCGCCGTAGCGGTCCTTGAACGCATCCCTGCGCCCACTCTCGAGCGCGGCCTCGAGCTCCTCCAGGTAGCCCTCGAGCGCCATGTACTCGACCCGGGTCCCCCGACCCCCCTTGTGCACGTGATGCGCGACCGCATGGAGGATGTGCGTCTTTCCCAACCCCGAGCCGGCGTAGACGAAGAGAGGGTTGTAGCTGGTGCCCGGCGAGTCCGCCGCGCGACGGGCGGCGGCGCTGGCCAGGCGATTGGCGGGACCGACGACGAAGGTGTCGAAGGTCAGCTTCGGATCGAGATCCGTCATCACCAGCGGAATTCGGGAACGGGGCCGGGGCCCCGAGGGGCGCCGAGCGAGGGTGGAAGATAAGGTACGGCCCCCACCCGGAGGAAACGGGCCGCGGACATCAGGACGACCCCTCGCCCGAGCGCGCCCACAGGACCACCCGCGCCAGGTCCTCGGGAAGCCCGGCCCGGAAATGGAGCCGCTCCCCGGTGACCGGGTGGTCGAACACGAGCTCGGCAGCGTGCAGGAATTGGCGCGTCGTCTCGAGGGCGAGCGTGCGCGCCCATGAACGGTCCGGGCCTCCGAGTCCGCGTTCCCACCCGGCCCCATAGAGGGTGTCCCCCACGACGGGGTGTCCGATGTGCGCAAGGTGGACGCGGATCTGATGCGTGCGCCCCGTCTGGAGGGCCACGTCGAGAAAGTCGGCCCGGACCCACCGTTCCCGCACGCGCACGCGGGTGACGGCCCGCTTCCCCCCATCGCGCACGGTCATGCGTCGGCGGTCGCGCGGGTCGCGGCCGATGGGGGCGTCGATCGTCAGCGGACTCTCCGCCAGGTGACCCCAGCTGGCACACCGGTACAGCCGCCTGACCCTTCGCCGGCGCAGCGCATCGGTCAGCCCGAGGTGTGCGGCGTCGGACTTCGCCACGACCAGGAGCCCCGACGTATCACGGTCGAGTCGGTGCACGATCCCCGGCCGCAGCCGGCCTCCCACCCCGGACAGGTCGCGCACGTGATGGAGCAGCGCGTTGACGAGGGTCCCGGAGCGATGCCCCGGTGCCGGGTGCACGACCATCCCGGACCGCTTGTTCACCACCAGGAGGTGCTCGTCCTCGAAAACGATGTCCAACGGCAAGCTCTCGGCAGCGATCTCCACCGGTTCCGGGGGGGGAACGTGGACCTCGACCCGGGCGCCGCGCGTGACGCGCTCGGATTTGCGAGCGGGGCGCCCATCCACCGAGACCAACCCCGCGTCGATGATCCGCTGCACGCGGGAACGCGACAGCCCGAGACGATTGGACACGTAACGGTCCAGGCGGTCCTCGTCGTCAGGCGCGACCTCGAGCACCTCGGTGCGGCCCTCGCTCCCGCCGCGGGACACCGCCACCGTACCCGTTCAGCGCTCCGCGGCCCGCAGGGCGATGCGGGCCGGCACCCCGTCGAGATCCACCTCCCGCACGTGCGGGAAGTCCTCACTCTCGAGGCCCGCGATCAGCGACAGGGCCAACGTCTCCCCGACGATGAACGCCTCGTGCTCCCTGGCCGCGGCGAGCAGCCCCTCCGGACCGTCGAGTCCCAGGTGGATCCGGTCGGTGATCTCGAGTCCCGCGTCCCTGCGGAGCCGCTGGACGCGGTTGACCACCTCGCGCGCGAGACCCTCGGCGCGCAGATCGTCGTCGAGCTCCACGTCCAGGGCGACCGTGAAACGCCCCTCGCCCTTCACGACCAGATCGCCTGTGGCCTCCTGCGCCACCTCGAGGTCGCCCTCGTGGAGCGCATGCCGCTCTCCGCCCACCGCGATCTCCACCGTCGCACCCTCACGGTAGGCCGTGAGCTGCTCCTGATCGAGCCCGCGGATCGCCTCCGCCGCCTCCTGCGTTCGCTTCCCGAAGCGCGCCCCGAGGTCGCGGAAGCTCGGCCTGGCCACGAGCCTGACCAGGTCGGTCGCCGCATCGGTGAACTCGATCCGTTTCACGTTGAGCTCGTCGCGCACGACGTCCAGCACCGCCCCCTGAAGCGACCGCCCACCCGGGAGCGCAGCATGGAGCGCCCGGAGCGGCTGTCGGACGCGGATCCGCGCCTCCTCGCGTGCGGCCCGGCCCAACGACACGAGTGTGCGTGCCAACTCCATGTCTTCGTCCAGCGCCGCGTCCGTCGGACCGTGATCGGCAGGGTATCGCTCGAGGTGGACGGAGCGACCCGTGAGGGCCCGGTGCAGCCAGTCGGCCGTGAACGGCAACACCGGGGCGGCCAGGAGCGCCACGCGCACGAGCGCCTCGTGGAGCGTCCGGAAAGCCGCCCGCGCGTCCTGCTCGGAGCCGTTGCCCCAGAAGCGGGGGCGGGAGCGTCGCACGTACCAGTTGGACAGGTCCTCGATCACGAACTCGCCCAGGGATCGATACGCGCGGGTGATCTGGTAGCCATCCAGCTCGGCCAGGACCGAGCGGGTCGTACGCGCCACCCGGGAGAGCAGCCAACGGTCGAGGAGGGGCCGGGCCTCGGGCGGGGGATCCGCGTCGGACGGCTCCCATCCTTCCACGCCGGCATAGAGCGAGAAGAAGCGGTACGTGTTGAACAGCGTGTCGAAGAACTTGCGCGCGGCTTCCCGCACACCCTCGGGGTCGTAGCGCTTCGGCACCCAGGGGTTCGAGACCGTGATGAAGTACCAACGAACCGGGTCCGCCCCGTGCTCGGAGATGGCGTCCCAGGGGTCGACGACGTTGCCCCTGGACTTCGACATCTTCTGACCCTCGGCGTCGAGGATCAGATCGTTCACGATGACGTTCCGGTAGGACGGGCCGGCACCGAGCATCGTGGAGATCGCCATCAACGAATAGAACCAGCCCCGGGTCTGATCGAGCCCCTCACAGATGAAATCCGCGGGAAAGTGGGACTCGAACTCGGCCTGCTGCTCGAACGGGTAGTGCCATTGGGCCCAGGGCATGGAGCCCGAGTCGAACCAGACGTCGATGACCTCGGGCGTGCGCCTCATGGTCCCGGCGCACTCGGGGCAATTCCACACGACCTCGTCGATGTACGGCCTGTGCGGGTCGAAGTCGGCGGGTAGCCCGCCGGCCGCCTGGTCGAGCTCGGCCAGCGAGCCGATCCAGCGAAGGTGTCCCGGATCGGTGTCGCAAACCCAGACAGGGAGGGGTGTCCCCCAATAGCGGTCGCGGGACAACGCCCAGTCGACGTTGCCGCGCAGCCACTCACCGAAGCGGTTCGCACCGACCTCGGGGGGATACCAGGAGACGCGGTCGTTGTTCGCAACCATGTCGTCCTTGAGCCGGGAGGTCGCGGCGAACCAGGAGTCGCGCGCCACGTAGAGAAGCGGGGAATCGCAGCGCCAGCAGTGAGGGTAGTTGTGGACCACCGTACCGATGTGGAAGAGCATCCCCCGCTCCCGGAGCCGCTCCACAAGGAGAGGGTCGGCGTCCTTCACGAACAGGCCGCCCACCAACGGGACGGATTCCACGAAGCGCCCGGCGTCGTCGATCGGATTGAGCATCGGCAGACCGTGCCGCTGGCCGGCGGCGTAATCGTCCGACCCGTACGCGGGCGCCATGTGCACGATCCCGGTTCCGTCCTCGGCGCTGACGAAGTCCTCGGCGACCACCGTCCACCCGTTCATCACGTCCGAGGGCGCGGGCACCAGGTCCAGGGGGCGCTGATAGCGCAGCCCCGCCAGCTCCCGGCCCTTCCGTCGCGCCACGACCGTGGAGTCCTCGCCGAGGACAGGCCCCACCAGGGACTCGGCGACGATCAAACGCCGGCCGTCGCGCTCGACCTCCGCGTACACCAGCTCCGGATGGACCGCGAGACCCGTGTTGGACGGTACCGTCCAGGGCGTGGTGGTCCAGACCAGAAAGGCGCGCCGATCCGGGTCGGGCGAGCCATCCTCGGACAACACCGGCGCGAGGAACGTGAGGGATGGATCGTCCACGTCCCGATAGCCCTGGGCCACCTCGTGCGACGAAAGCGCCGTCCCGCACCGTGGGCAGTACGGAACGCTCTTGTGCCCGCGGTAGAGGAGGCCGCGATCCGCCAGCGACTTCAGGATCCACCAGACCGACTCGATGTATTCGGGGTGGAAGGTGACGTACGGCCTCCAGTACTCCAGCCAGTAGCCGATGCGTTCGGAGAGGTTCTCCCACTCCTCCTTGTACGTAAACACCGAGTCGCGGCAGGCCTGGTTGAACTTCGCGATGCCGAGGGCCTCGATCTCCGGCTTGCCGCTGATGCCGAGGCGCTTTTCCGCCTCGATCTCAACGGGGAGCCCATGCGTGTCCCAGCCCGCGATCCGCGTGACGCGTCGTCCCTGGAGGGCGCGGTGACGGCACACGAGATCCTTGATGGTACGACTGATGATGTGGTGCAGCCCCGGCCGACCGTTGGCGGTCGGCGGTCCCTCGTAGAACACGAAGGGCTCGCCGTCCTGGTTGGCGGCGAGGGTACGACGGAACAGGTCCTCGTCCCGCCACCGGGAGAGGGTCTCCTCCTCGACCTCGAGGACGGTACGCGGCAGCTCTGGGTAGGGCATGTCAGACCGCATGAAGGCGTTCCACGACGGAGCGAACGAGGCGGGTGAGGTGTGGCTCGGCGGTCCTGGCGTTTTCGATGATCCGTGCGATGTCGGCCACCTCCAGGCTGTCCGGGTCGCACAGGTCCGTGACGATGCTCAGCGCGAGGACGCGCATCCCCGCGTGGCGGGCGGCGATCACCTCGGGAACCGTCGACATGCCCACGACGTCCGCCCCGATCCGACGGAGCATCCGATACTCGGCGCGGGTCTCCAGGTTCGGCCCCGTGACCGCGGCGTAGACACCCTCGCGCAGCCCGATCCCCAGCTCGTGCGCGACGGCCCTCACCTGGCTCCGGACCTCCGCGTCGTACGGATCGGACATGTCCGGAAACCTCGGGCCCAGCTCGTCCTCGTTCGGACCGATGAGGGGGTTGTCGCCCATGAGGTTGATGTGGTCCTCGATCAGGACGAGGTCTCCCTCGGACCATTCGGGAACCAGACCGCCGCAGGCTCCGGTGAGGATCAACATGTCGGCACCGAGGCGCCGGAGCAGGCGCACCGGAAAGACCACCTGCGCGAGGGTGTGACCCTCGTAGCGGTGGAGGCGTCCCTGCAGCGCCGCCACGGGGACGCCCGCCAAGGACCCCAGGATCAGTCGACCCTCGTGGGTCTCCACCGTCGGTCGGACGAACCCCGGCACCCCCGCGAAGGGAACGGCGCACGCATCCTCGATCTCTCCGGCGAGCCCTCCGAGGCCGGTCCCGAGCACGATGCCCACGCTGGGCGACCGGTCGCAGTGTCGACGTACCTCCGCAACGGCCGCGTCGAGGCGGTCGATCAGCGTGCGGGGATCCATGCTCGCGCCTTCGACGGAGGCCTTCGCCCGATTCAGGTCATGCTCGGACCTTCGCCCCCGCCCTTCGGCGGAGGCGGGAAGTCCGGCAGACGGAACAGAGCGCCTTCCGCGGGCTCCTCTCGCGCGTCGCCGTCCGACGTCGCCGCCTTCGACGGGCGCCTCCACGTGGGTGCGGCGGCCTCCCCCGACTCGGCCGGCTCCTCGATCGAACTCTCCACGCCAGCGTCGTCCAACGCGGTCCCCTCACCGTTGTAGAGCTCGGCGAGGCGCTCCACGGGGGCGTCGTATGGAGGGCGCTCTCGAGCGGAGTCATCCACGGCGGCGGGATCATACTCGGCGGCCCGGAAGACCCGATCCACGGCCTCCTCCGCCTGCGTCGCGTCGAAGAGGGCCTCTTCGCTCGAGTCGGCCTCCACGTCGCGGTTCTGGGCCAGATCCAGATCGATGGCCCGGTCGTCGTACGGGGTCCGCCCCTGCTCCACCTCGACGACGTCGAGCTCGCGCTCCAGCAGCTGCCGGTACGTCTTCAGGAAGCGCACGCGTCGGCGCTCCATCTCCTCCAGCGCAGCCCGCGACTGTTCGTGTCGGGTCTCGGTGTCGCGCAGCCGCGTCCGAGCGTCGCCCTCGGCCTCCGTGACCGCTCTCCGAGCGGCGGCGTTCGCCTCCTCGATGATCAGCTCGGCCTCGCGCTCGGCCTGCGCCCGGATATCGGCTCGAAGCTCCTGGGCGGTGACCAGCGCCTCCTGCACGGCGCGCTCGCGCCCGGACTGCGTGTTCACCTGCTGCGCCAGCAGCTCGGAGCGCTCCCGGAGCTGGAGGTTCTCGCGCACGAGCGCCTCCAGACGCTCCGACACGAGCAACAGGAAGTGATCGACCTCCTGAGGCTCGTATCCCCGAAGCGCCTTCTTGAAGTCCCGAGGCTTGTTGCGGACGTCCAGCGGTGTCAGGTCGATCATCGGACCCTCTCCCCGAAGAGTGCCGTTCCGATCCGAACGAGGGTACTCCCCTCCCGGACCGCGATCTCCAGATCGTTCGTCATTCCCATGGACAGCTCGCCACCGACCCTGCGGTCCTGGCGGCGTACCTCCTCCAAGGTCTCCCTGAGCCGAGCGAACGTCGACGCCAGGATCCGCTCGTCGTCCACCAGCGGCGCCATCGTCATGAGGCCGTCGACCTCCAGTGCCGGCAGCGCGGCGACCGCGAGCGTCGCGTCCACCGCCTCCGGGGCGTCGAAGCCGCTCTTGCTCCCTTCACCCGAAGTATTCACTTGCACGAGGACCCTGAGGTCCCCACCCCGCTCCACGACGGCGCGGGACAGGCGCGTCGCGAGCCGCAGCGAGTCCACGGAGTGGACGAGGTCGGCGCGCTCCGCGACCCGTGGGGCCTTGCGGCCCTGAACATGCCCGATCATGTGCCAACGCGCCGCGTCGCGCCCCACCACCCCCACCTTCTCCTCCAGCTCCTCGACGCGATTCTCCCCCAGGTCGCGGACCCCCGCCTCCAGCGCCGCCCGCAGCGCCTCGACGGGATGTCCCTTGGTCACCGCCACGAGCGTGATCCCGGCCGGGTCCCTCCCGGCCTCGCACGCGGCCCTGTGGATCCGCTCCCGGACCCTCGGGAGCGTCGTGGCCAGCCGCTCCCGATACGACGCGCCGAATTGTAGCTCTTCCAAGGTCCCCACCACCACCCGGTCCGCCTCAGCGGGCCGAGGAAAAGTGCAAACCGTAAAACGACGAGGACCCCGCCGGAGCCACCGGCGGGGTCCTCGCGGCGGACGGACTCCCGGGCTCCGGCTAGCGGACCTGGAAGGTAATCGGGAACGATACCCAAACCGGCACCTTCTTGTCCCGGTTCAGCGCCGGCGAGAAGCGGTACACCGCCGAGACGTTCAACGCCGCGTCGTCCAAGGCCTGGTGACCGGATGACTGATCGATCCTGCGGTCCTGGACCTGGCCGTTCTCGTCGATGAAGAAGTAGACCCTCACGGTGCCGCCGATGCCGGCATCACGCAATAGCGGCGGATATTCACGCTCCATCGCCCGCACCACCTCGTCGCGATTCAGGATGGAGGGAGCCACGGTGAACGGCGTGAACGTCGGAGCCGCCGAAATGTCCGCGGTGCGCTCCTCGGGCGGCGGCGGAAGATCCTCCACCGGATTTTCTTCGAAGGTCGTGGGCGCGATCGTGATGTCCTCGTCGATGTTGGCCTCCGCGATCACCGGCGTGGCCGGGCGCGCGATCGCCTGTGGCGGCGGCGGGATCTCGATCTCGGGCGGGAGCTCGATGGTCTCCAGCTCCTCGGAGGTGAAGGACATGTCCTCCGCCGTGAGCTCGGGCCAGAAGGCGAACACGGCGAAGTGGATCACGGTCGCCGCGATCATGGAGGCCCAGAACCAGCTGCTGAAGGACTTCTTCAGCCGGTCGTTGGCCGTCTCCATCGTCGTGACGTCGGGTGCGGCTTCAGCTGCGCTCATCGTCTTGCCCTCTGCATCTGCTGTTCGAGGAGAGCCGCGAACACGACCCGGACGACGCCTGCGGCCACGAGCTCCTTCTGGAGCTGGTCCATCAGGATGTAGGGCGTGTCACGGTCTCCGGCAATCGAGATCACCAGGGCGCGGTCCGACGCCGCGTACAGCGGAGCGACCACCTGGGAGACCTCGTCCATCGAGTAGTTCTGATCGTTGATGTAGATCTTCCCGTCTTCCTCGATCCACACGTTGAGGATGTTCTTCTTCTTCTCGTCGACCTTCTGTGCGGCGGCTGCTTCCGGCCAGTCGATGGGCCGGGCGCGGTCGCTCGGGAAGACCGTGGTCACCATGAAGAAGATGAGGAGCAGAAAGGCGATGTCGGCCAGCGAGGACGAGGGAATCTCCTCGGAGGCCTTGGACCGCTTCTGAAATCCCTTGCGTCCGGCCATTCCGTCAGTTCTCCAGGATCTGGAGGGAGATTCGTTCGGCGTTGGCGCTGTGCAGAGCGTCCAGCACGGCGATCATGAAGCGGTAGGGCGCGTCGGGATGCGTCTTCACGGCCGCGATCAGGTTCGTGTTGGCGGCCACCTCCTGACGCCAGACGCCCTCGATCTCCTGGGCGCGAAGCGTCTGGATCTGCTGGCTCTCGCCCCGCTTCACCTCGACCATCCCGTTCGGTTGGACGATCAGGTGCAGGATGTTCTTCTGGCTCACCTGCACCTGCTCCGACTCCTCCGGGAGCACGATGGCCAACCCCTTGTCCTTGGGGAAGACCGTCGTGACCAGGAAGAAGATCAGCAGCAGGAAGGCGATGTCGGCCATCGACGAGGTGGGGATCTCGTCACTGACGCCGGACTTCTTCTTGTTCAGAACCGCCATGGATTGCGACCTCGTCCTTTGACTGCAGGTACCGGATGGGGGCCGTAAAGGTTCCTACTCGGCAGTCGCCTTCACGATTTGGATGCGACCCGATTTCTCCAGATCCCACGCGAGATTGATGATCTTCTGAGCACCCTGCTCCATGTCCACGATCAGCTGATCGATACGGGTGACGAAGAAGTTGTACGCGATGTTGACCGGTACGGCGATGATGAGGCCCGCGGCCGTCGTCAGGAGCGCGACCTTGATGCCGCCGGCCACCAGGGTCGGGTCGACATCACCCGCCGCCTCGATCGCGCCGAAGGCCAGGATCATCCCGGCGACCGTGCCGAGGAAGCCCATGAGGGGCGCTACGTTCGCGATGGTGGCAAGGATCACCAGGCCCCGCTCGAGGAAGCCGAGCTCGATGGTCCCGGTGGTCGCGACCGCTTTCTCGATCTCGCCCTCGACCAGCTTCCGGTTCCGGATCCGACGCAGCCCGACCAGCAGGATGGCGGCGGCGGGTCCCGGGGTATCGGCGGCGATCCTCATGGCCTCGTCGATGTTGCCGCCCAGGGCTGCGCCCTCGACGTCCTGAAGCACTCGGGCGGTGCCGTGGTGCGCCTGAAAGAGCGTCCAGGCCTTGGCGATGATCACACCGAGCGCGATCAGCGAGCACAGGACGAGGGGATACATCATCCAGCCCCCGTCGGCGAAGAGCGACAGCAGTTGGTACTGGGTGCCCACGGAAGGCTCGCTCCTGAAATTCGTTGCGGCCTGGGACTCGCCGGGCCAAGAAGAAGAACCGGGCCAATCTACGGGCGTCGCGAGACACGTGTCAACGCGACTTTCGCCTTCCCGTACGTGGCTCCCGCCGCCGTCTTTCAGGCCTTGGCCGGCGCCGCCGCGAGGGCCGCTCCGCGTGTCTCGGGCAGGGCTCCGGAAAGGATCTGGCGTAGCCGATCGGAGGTCACGCCGCGCTCGAGGCGCCCGCCGACGGCGATCGAGACCTGGGACGTCTCCTCACTGACGACGATCACGATGGCATCGGTCTCCTCGCTCATCCCCAGCGCGGCCCGATGGCGCGTGCCCAGCGATCGGTCGGATACGGAAGACTGGGTGAGCGGGAGGATGGCTCCGGCCGTGGTGATCACGTCCCCGCTGATGAGGATGGCACCGTCGTGCAGCGGCGAGTACGGGGTGAAGATGGTGGTGATCATCTCCGCGGAGACCCTGGCGTCCACCGGGTTCCCGGTCTCGGCGTACTCCTCCAGGCCGACCTCGCGCTCCAGGGCGAGGATCGCTCCCACGCGGCTGCGCGAGAGCCGCTCGACCGCCTCGACGACCTCGTCGGTGACCTTGCTTCCCTCGAGCCGCTGGAAGGCACGAAGGAGCCGGCTGCGACCCAGCCGCGCGAGCGCCGCGCGCAGCTCCGGCTGGAAGACGACCAGGGCCGCGATGGCGCCGTACTGGAACAGTTGCTCCAGCAAAAGCCGGATGAGGATCAGGTCGAAGAGACGCGCCACGCCGTAGGAAACGGCGAGCAGGACGACCCCGAGCAGGATCTGCATCGCCCGGGTGCGTTGGATCACCAGGAGAATGCGGTACAGCAAAAAGGCCACGAGGAGGATCTCGAAGAGATCCGTCCACCCTGGCCTGAGGAGAAGCAGCTCTTCCCAGATCCCGCTCAACGCCCATCCTCCCCTGAACGGGCCGGAGCCTTCTCGATGGCTTCGGCCACGGCGAGCGCTCGTACCACCGGCTCCACGTCGTGCACGCGGAAGATCCGTGCGCCCCGAAGATACGCCACGACGCAAGCCGCGACCGTACCGGCCAGGCGATCCCCGGGAGGCACGTCGAGGATCGCGCCCAGAAAGCTCTTGCGGCTCGGCCCCACGAGCACGGGGAACCCCAAGTCGTTAATGCAATCGAGCCTTCGCAACACCTCCAGGCTCTGGCCCGGGCGCTTCGCGAACCCGAGGCCGGGATCCACGACGATGTTCGGATCGCCCACGCCAGCCTCACGCGCCCGGGTCACCGCCAGAGCAAGCTCCGACCGGACCTCCTCGACCACGTCCGCGTAGTGGGCGCGCCCGGCCATCGTGCCCGGGGTCCCGCGCATGTGCATGAGCACCACACCCGCCTGGGCTTCGGCGACCACGGCGGGCATCTGCGGGTCCCACGAGAGACCCGAAACGTCGTTGACGATGGCCGCGCCGGCGTCCAGCGCCCGCCGCGCGACCGAGGCATGCCGGGTATCAATGGAGATGGGCACGGGGAGGCGAGCGGCGGCGCTCTCGACGAACGGGAGGACCCGGAGCGCCTCCACCTCCGGGGCCACCTCGGCCGCACCCGGGCGCGTGGACTCACCCCCGACGTCGATCAGGCCGGCGCCCTGATCCGCGAGCCTCTCCGCCTCGTCGAGCGCATGCTGGACGTCTCGGATCCGCCCGCCGTCGGAGAACGAATCCGGCGTCAGGTTGAGCACACCCATGACGACCGGGCGTCCGAGGGCGATGCATCCGCCCCGGATCGCCCAGCCCGGGGTCACGAAGGATCGATCTCCTCGCCGGGTGTGTCGGTGAAGCCGGGAGCGGGCCCCGGCAGAGGTCCCTCCCCGCCTGGAAGCGTGAGAGGCTTGGCCGGCGCCGAGGCGGGCCGGGCCTGTTGGCCGGGCTCGATGGATTTGATCGGCCCCGGGCTCGGCATCGGGGGGAGCCGCTCTCCGCGCTCGAGGGTCTCGATCTGGTCGCGATCCAGCGTCTCGCGCTCCAGGAGCGTGGCCGCGATGGTCTCGAGCAGCTCGCGGTTCTGTTCCAGGACCTGGCGGGCTCGGTCGTGTGCCTCGTCCAGGATCCGCTTCAACTCCTGGTCCACCTGCCTCGCGGTGTGCTCCGACACCTGGCGCCGCTGGGTGATCTCGCGCCCCAGGAAGACCTCGTGCTCGGAGTCGCCGATGGCCACGAGCCCGATGACCTCACTCATGCCGAACTGGGTCACCATGCGTCGCGCCATCGCCGTCGCGCGCTCGATATCGTTGCCCGCGCCGGTGGTGACGTCGTTCTCGCCGAAGATCATCTCCTCCGCGACGCGACCCCCGAAGAGCATCGCCAGCTGACCCTCCATCCACTCCTTCCGATACGAGTGCCGATCCTCCTCCGGTAGGCTGGCCGTGATGCCGAGCGCCCGCCCCCGGGGGACGATCGTCACCTTGTGGACCGGATCGAGCCCCGGGATCTTCAGCCCCAGGACCGCGTGGCCGGCCTCGTGGTACGCGGTGAGCCTTCGCTCACGCTCGGTGAGGACGAGGCTACGGCGTTCGGTTCCGAGCATGACCTTGTCCTTGGCCTGCTCGAAGTCGTCCATCGACACCTTGTCGACCCCGCGGCGCGCCGCGAGCAGCGCCGCCTCGTTGCACACGTTGGCGAGGTCGGCTCCGCTCATGCCCGGCGTGCCGCGGGCGATCAGGCCCAGCTCGACGTCGTCGGCGAGCGGGAGCTTCTTGGCGTGGACGCGCAGGATGCCTTCACGTCCCCTCACGTCGGGCGCGTCCACGACCACTTGGCGATCGAAGCGTCCCGGGCGCAGGAGCGCTGGGTCCAGCACGTCGGGTCGGTTCGTGGCCGCCAGGAGGATGACGCCTTCGTTGGACTCGAAGCCGTCCATCTCCACCAGGAGGGCGTTCAGGGTCTGCTCGCGCTCGTCGTGTCCGCCCCCGAGCCCCGCGCCACGATGACGTCCGACGGCGTCGATCTCGTCCACGAAGATGATGCACGGCGCGTGGGCCTTCCCCTGCTCGAAGAGGTCCCGCACCCGTGAGGCGCCCACACCGACGAACATCTCGACGAAGTCCGACCCCGACATCTGGAAGAACGGCCGCCCGGCCTCACCCGCGACGGCGCGCGCGAGCAGGGTCTTGCCCGTGCCCGGCGGGCCCACCAGCAGCACGCCCTTGGGCAGGCGACCGCCGAGCCGCGAGAACTTCGCCGGGTCCTTCAGGAACTCGATGATCTCCTGGAGCTCCTCCTTCGCCTCGTCGGCCCCCGCCACGTCCGAGAACGTGACCTTGGGCGTGTCGGGGCTGATCAGCTTGGCCTTGGACCGACCGAACTGGAAGGCGCGGTTGCCCCCTCCCTGCATCGTGCGGAAGATCCAGAGCCAGAACGCGATGAAGAGAAGCCAGGGGAGCGCGCCGAGCAGGAAGGTCCCCCATCCCGCCTGGGGTGCTTCGGAGTTGATGATGACGTTCTTGGCCTCGAGCTCGGACACGATCTGGACGTCTGGCGGCAGCGTCAGATCGAAGTGGATCAGGTCCTTGCCGTCCCGTACCACGGGAGCGCGGAGCTCACCCTCGAGCTTGGTGCCCTTGAACGTCACCTCGTGGATGTTCCCGGCGGCGAGCTGCTCCTTGAACTCCGTGTAGTTGAAGTCCGCGGCCGCTTCCCCCGGCCCGCGCACGAGCTGGAGGGCCACCACGAACATCAACACCATGAGGATCCAGAAGGCGGCCGTCTTGGACAGTCGGGCCCAGCGGGATCCGTCGTCGGGTCGTAGCGGGTCGTGTTCTGGCATCGTTCTCGGTATTCGGTGGAGCCGCGGCTCTCTTAAATGCTGGCGATGTACGGCAAATGGCGAAAGTCTTCGGCGTAGTCCAGCCCATACCCCACGAGGAACTCGTTGGGTGCCTCGAAGCCGATCCAGCGCGGCTCGTGGGCGGGCGACGACACCCGCTTGTGCAACAGCGCGCACACCTCGAGGCTCGCCGGATCCCGCTCTCTGAGGCGTGGAAGCAGCCGCTCCAGGGTCGCGCCGCTGTCCACGATGTCCTCTACGAGAACGACGGCCCTTCCTTCAAGGGACGCCTCGGCATCGTACAGGAGGCGTACGTCGCCGGAGGAGACCTTTTCCTTCGCGTAGCTCGAGGCGACCAGGAAGTCGACGTGCAGCGGCAGGTCGATGGCGCGCACGAGGTCGGCCACGAACAGGAAGGACCCCTTGAGGAGACCCACGACGAGCAGCCGGTCGGTCGCGGTGTACGCCCGGGAGATCTCCGCACCCATCTCGGCGACCCGGGCCTTGATCTCCTCCTCGGAGAAGACGACGCGCCGGAGCTGTTGTCCTCCGAGCTTCGTATCGTCAAGCGACGTCGGCATGCGCGATCTCGACGGTGAGGGCTTCCTGGTCCCCTTCGGGATGTGCGTCTCGCGAGCGCGCCACGCCCACGACCCAGAGGACGCGTCCCGTGGCGTCGGCGAGCACCGGTACCTCCGCTCGGCGTGCGGCCGGAACCCGCGCCTCCAACAGCAGCTTCTTCACCTTCTTCGTCCCGTACTCCATCCGCAACCGGTCGCCCGGCTCACGTCCCCTCACGACCAGGGGAAACCGCACGGCATCGACCGACAACCGCTCGGCGCCCGGAGCTCCCCGGCCCCTCCCCCAACGTACCCGCCACGGGATCCCTCCGATCCTCGCCACGGCTGACCCCTCCCCGGAGTCCGCGATCACGACGGGGACCTCGCCCGCTCGCGGTCGCGACGCCACCAGCACGAGTCGCCCCAGGTCGCGGCGCAGCTCCAGCCGGCCACACGGCCGCATGTGGCGGCCGCTGGAGCCCGAGCTAGTAAACTCCACCGCCAGGTGGGTTCCGGCCTCCGACAGCCGCCCGCCGAGCTCGGCGGCGAGGTCTCTCAGCAGGCGTCCCCGCACGGAGGGATGGAGCTCCAGCAGCGCGCCCCTGTCCATCGAGAACCCGTTCGTTTCGTCGCGCACGCCGGCCATCTTCCGAAGCGTGCCGGAGAGACTCCCCCAAGCCGACTCCTCTTCAGCCGCGCGGCGGGCCAGGCGCCTCAGGGATCGTCGCGCCGCCGGGGCCACCCGGGCCTCGAGCTCAGGCAAGATCCGATGCCTGAGGACGTTGCGGGAGAAGGGCTCCACGTTGGTCGGATCCTCGCGCCAGCACAGCAGCGCGCCCTCGGCATAGGCCCGGATCTGTGCGCGGTCGAAGGGCAGCAACGGTCGCCAGAGGCCCGGTTCGCGACGTTCGCGGATACCGACCAGCCCTCGAGGCTCCCCGTCCCGGACCGCTCGGAAGAGGACCGTCTCGGCCTGGTCGTCGCCGTGGTGGGCCGTGGCGCACAGACGGGCTCCATGTTCGAGGCGCACGCGCTCCAGAAACGCGTACCGTGCCGATCGCGCCGCGGCCTCACCGACCGGCGGCGCCCCCAGTCGCTCGCTCGCGAGGGGGATCTCCCAGGCCGTGCACACGCCCCGTACCCAGAGCGCGTCGGCGGCGCTGCCCTCGCGCATGGCATGGTCGAGGTGTGCCGCGACGATCCCGAGCTCGGGAAGGCGCGTCGCGAAGCGGAGCAGATGCAGGAGCGCCATCGAATCGAGCCCGCCCGAGACGGCCACGACCACGCGATCCCCGTCGGAGACGTGGCCGCGCGCCCGCACGTGGGCGGCGAAGAGCTCCGCGAACGGCCGGTCCCTCGTCACGACGGCTGCGGTCCGGGCGGGTGCGGGCGGCCGATCTCCTCCGTCAGCACACGCGCGAGCAGGTCGGGGCGGTCGGTCTGGATCCCGTCGACGCCCCACGCCAGAAGACGGCGCATCGTCTCGGGGTCGTCCACGGTCCACACCTGGACCGGCAGGTTCAGCCGGTGCGCCTCGCGAACGAACCGGGGCGTCACGATACGTCGTCCCTTCCAGTGCTCGGGGACCTGGAGGACGTCCGCCGCCGGAGTGTACGGCCCGCCCCGCGGAAGCCGATGCGAGAGGAGGAAGAGGAGCACGTGATGCCGGCTCGCACCCCACGGCCCGGGGTATCCGCGGGCGCCGTGACGGTTCCTTTCGTACTCCGCCGCCACCAGGACCCGCTCCTCCGCGCCGTGGCGTCGCACCAGGTCGACGAGCGGAGCTGCCACCGCCGACTCCTTCGCCTCGACGTTCAGGCGCGCGTGGGGGAAGGCGCGAAGCACGGTATCGAAGAGGGGAACGCTCACGCCGGTCCCCCGGAACGAGGCCGCCCCCGAGAGATCGCGGAAGTGGTACCCTGCGTCGAGTCCCGCCAGCTCGGCATATCGGAGCCGCGACACCGGTCCCGATCCGTCGGTGGTCCGATCCACCGTCGGGTCGTGGATCACCACCACCTCACCGTCCGCCGTCAGCCGCACATCGAGCTCGAGCATGTCGGCGCCCCACCAGGTCAACGCACGCTCGAACGCCACGAGGGTGTTTTCCGGAGCGAGCCCGGAGCCCCCACGGTGTGCCACCAGCAGGGGCGCCCCCGCCAGGTACACGCGGCCGGGGCGGGGCCGATGGAGGCTCACACCCAGGGGTCCATCCGGGGTGTCAGGCGGTCGCCCGGCTCTCGGCCTCCACGCGCTCGATTTCCGACATATCCAGCTCGTGGAACCTGTACAGCACCAGGTCGAGCAGACGACTCGTCATGTCCAGCTCCAACGGGATGCGCTCGACGTCGTCCTCGTCGTCGGTCACGCCGTCCTCGAGGTCGACGACCCGGGAGGCCAGGAAGCTCAGGATGTCCTCCACCACCTCCGGCCGCGGGCTTGCGGGAGCCTTTGCATCGGGCATGACCTCGGTGAGCAGGAGACCTCTCACGAACGCCAGGAAACCGGGAAAGGTCAGCTCCGCGAGGGGCCCCTCCTCGAGGGCTTCCTCGTCGGTGACGTGCTCCCACTCGAGCTCGTTCCAGTAGAGGTCCTCCGCCTCCTCCAGGAGGAAGGTGCGCACCTTCGAGGACAGGGGCGGACGCGGGCCCGTCTGGGGCTGGCCCAGAGCGCGCCCGAGCAGACGCTCGAGACGCCCTCGGCGGCTGGCGAGCAGCGTGCTGACGCGGTCGGTCATGAGAGGCACCTCGTGCGAGGAGGACTGGCCGGGCAGCCAAGATAGGCTCCCGGGGTGCCGGTGAAAACGCCCCCTGGACGACGCCGCGCTGGCGCCCGGTCGACGCCTGCCCGAAGTTGTGCGGCCCATCGTGATCCGTCCCGGGAGCTCCCATGTCCAGAGCGTGGCCCCTACTCGCCCTGCTGCCCCTGCTGGCTCCCCACGTGACGGCGCAGGACGTCACGCTCCTGCGACCCGATCGGGTCTTCGACGGTGAGGAGCTCCACGACGGTTGGGCCGTCGTCGTGAGGGACGGTCGCATTGTATCCGCAGGACCGTCCGTGGAGAGACCGTCCGGGGCCCGTGAGCTCAGCCTGCCGGGAACCACCCTGCTCCCCGGGATCATCGAAGGACACAGCCATCTGTTGCTTCACCCCTACGACGAGACACCGTGGAACGACCAGGTGCTCTTCGAGTCGCTCGGCGAGAGGGTGGCGCGAGGAACCGTGCACGCACGGGCCACTCTGGAGGCGGGTGTGACCACGGTGCGCGACCTCGGGAGCGAGGGCGCCGGATACGCGGACGTCGGTCTCAGGGACGCCATCCGCAAGGGCGTCATTCCCGGCCCTCGCATGCTCGTGGCCGGGCCCGCCCTGGTGGCCACCGGCAGCTACGGGCCCAAGGGTGCCCCCGAGTGGGACCTGCCCAAGGGCGCTCAGGAGGCCGACGGCGTGGACGGCATCGTGCGTGCCGCCCGCGAGCAGATCGGGAAGGGGGCGGACTGGGTGAAGGTGTACGCGGACTATCGGTGGGGCGCCGGCGGTCAGGCGGCGCCGACGTTCACCACCGAGGAGATCGCCCTCGTCGTCCGGGTCGCGGCGAGCTCCGCGCGGTACGTGGTCGCGCACGCCTCCACGCCCGAGGGGATGGAGCGCGCGACGCTAGCGGGCGTGCGCACGATCGAGCATGGCGACGGCGGCACCGCCGAGACGTTCCGGCTCATGGCGGAGCGCGGAGTCGCGTTCTGCCCCACCCTTGCCGCCGGCGTCGCCATCCTGCAGTACGGGGGGTGGAGAAAGGGCATCGACCCGGAGCCGGAGCGGATCACGCGCAAGAAGGAGAGCTTCCGTCTCGCGATGCGCTCGGGCGTGCGGATGTGCGTGGGGGGCGACGTGGGCGTCTACACGCACGGGACGAACGTGCGTGAGCTCGAGCTCATGGTCGAATACGGCATGGACGCCGTCCAGGTGCTGCGCGCCGCCACCTCCGGGAATGCGGACATCTTCGGGCTAGCGGACCGCGGCCGCGTGCGCCCGGGGCTGCTAGCCGACCTCGTCGCCGTGCGTGGCGACCCGACGCGGGACCCGCACGTGCTTCGGGACGTGGCGTTCGTGATGAAGGGGGGTGAGGTCGTCGTGGGAGGCGGGGGGTGATCGCGCGAGGTCCGGTCAACCCGCGCTCCCCCACGGCTCTCCATGGAAACGCGGGGTGGACCCGTCGGTGATAAAATAGTCCGACGCGCGCCCCTTCAGTTCGAAGCAGACCCGCGGGTGTGCCGCGCGCGCCGTCGAGATCGACGACGACTTCCACGCGCAGGACGTCGTAGCCTCACGTCAGCCCGCCGGAAGGCGGCCGATCTCATGTGAATGCGGGCATCGGCGGCGTGCAGGACCTCCGGCGAGCTCCCGACAGCCGTCTGCGCGCCATCGGAGCGGCTCCAGCTGCATTAGGCGCCCCCACCTGCCCGCGCTCGGCGGTTTCTCGCCGTCGGCCAAGGGGATTCTCCGGGGGTGGCGCGCGACGCGGGGAGGCACGCTAGATTGCAGCCGATGCGCGACCCCGTCGCCCGCCTGAACGACGCCCTTTCGGGGCGCTACCGCGTCGAGTCGTTGCTGGGCGAAGGCGGAATGGCTGTGGTCTACCTCGCACACGACCTCCGACACGGCCGCCCGGTCGCGCTCAAGGTGCTCAAGCCCGAGCTCGCAGCCGTCGTCGGCGCGGATCGCTTTCTCGCCGAGATCAAGACAACTGCGAACCTGCAGCATCCGCACATTCTGCCGCTCTTCGACTCGGGCCACGCGGACGGGATGCTCTTCTACGTGATGCCCTACGTGGACGGGGAGAGCCTGCGTGGGCGGCTCGATCGCGAGCGGCAGCTTCCGGTCGACGAGGCCCTGCGCATCGCGACGAACCTGGCCGAGGCGCTCGACTACGCGCATCGGCAAGGGGTGATCCACCGCGACATCAAGCCTGCGAACATCCTGCTGCGCGACGGGATGCCGGTGATCGCGGACTTCGGGATCGCGCTCGCGGTGACAGCCGGTGGGGCGGGACGACTCACGGAGACCGGCCTCTCACTGGGCACGCCTCACTACATGAGCCCGGAACAGGCGACAGGGGACGTGCACGTGGGCCCGGCCACGGACATCTACGCGGTGGGCTGCGTGCTCTTCGAGATGCTCGTCGGTGAGCCGCCGTACACGGGGGGCACGCCCCAGGCGATCCTGGGCAAGGTCATCGCCGGGGAGGACGTGTCGGCCACCAAGCACCGCTCGACGGTGCCGCCGCACGTCGACGCCGCGATCCGCAAGGCGATCGAGAGGGTGCCGGCGGACCGCTTCGCGACCGCGGAAGCGATGACGAGGGCGCTTGCGGATCGCGGATTTCGTCACGGGGAGTCGATGACGTCCACTGCGTCCGCGCGGCGCTCGGCGCGGCGGTCGGTCGCGCTCGTGTGCGCCGGCGCCCTGGCGGGTGTGGCCGCGGTGGCGCTCTGGCCGGGTGCCGACTCCGCCCCCGCCAGTCCGGAGGTCATGCGCTTCGTGCTGGCGACGCCGGGGGGGGATTCCCTCAGCTCTGGAACCCTCAATCAAGACGTGGCGATCTCCCGAGACGGGAGGCTGATCGCCTACACGGGGAGCGCGGCGTCGGGCGCGTCACCGCAGATCTATCTCCGCTCGCTGGACCGGCTGGAGAGCACGCCCGTCGCGGGCGCGGTCGGACACAATCCATTCTTTTCGCCGGACGGAGCCTGGATCGGATTCGTGGACGCGGCTGACCCAAGAACCGTCAAGCGGGTTCCGACTCAAGGCGGCACGCCCGAGACGGTCGCCACGCTGCCCAGCAACGTCCCCTACATCGCGGGCGCGACCTGGGGCGCCGACGGCCGGCTCATTGTCGGCACCGGGGCGACCTCCGGGCTGTTTCGTTCTTCTCCCGGCGGCGGAGTCGTCGAGAATCTGACGCAGGGGCAGCACCACTGGCCGTCGCTGATCGAGGGTCGCGACGCCGTCCTGATCATGGACCACGCAAACGGCAGCATGAGGCTGGCGGTGCTGGACCTGCGCACGTCGGAGGTGAAGCCGCTGGGCCTCGAGGGGACCAGCCCTCGGTACGTCCCGACAGGCGACCTGGTCTACACCACGGCGGACGGCGCAGTCTGGGCGGCGCCGTTCGACGTGAAGTTGCTGCAGGTCGTGGGGAGCCCCGTTCGCCGGCTCACGGGCGTCGACATCAAGGTGGTGCCCGAGGGCGCCGCCAATTTCTCGGTCTCCGACAACGGTCGTGTGGTCTACGGCGCGTATGCGCCTCGTTCCCGGGTCATCACCAATCTGGTCAGCGTCGCCCGAGATGGGTCACGGTCGATTCTGACGCGGCTCGACGGCAGGGCGATGTACCCGCGATTCTCGCCCGATGGAGCCCGGATCGCTTTCGGGCTCATCGCGGACAACACGAACTCCAGAGACCTCTGGGTATTCGACGTCGCCCGCGGCGCGCTGACCCGCGTGACCTTCGGTGGAAGCAATTGGGTCGTGCCCGTGTGGAGCCCGGACGGCAGGAGCCTCACGTACGCCGATGGCACGGGCGCCGACAACCGCGTCCTGACGACGACCGCGGACGGGAGCGGGGTCTCCGACACCTTGCTGCCCCTCGCCGCCCGGCGCTTCCCGACGTCCTGGTCGCCGGACGGGCGGACGCTGGCCTATTATGCCGGTGGGGAGGCTGGAACCAATTCCAGCCCCCGTGATGTCTGGCTTCTGCGCCGGGATGGGGACCGGCAGGCAACGGAGCCTTTCGTCGTGACCCCGTTCTCGGAAGCCGGGGCGATCTTCTCGCCCGATGGCCGCTGGCTGGCCTTCGTCTCGGACAAGTCGGGTCGGAACGAGGTCTACGTACGACCCATCGACGGCTCCGGCCGGGAGGTGACGATCTCGGTGGGAGGCGGATCCGAGCCGGTCTGGGCTCCCTCCCGAGACCGCATGTACTACCGGCACGACGGCGACCTCATGACGGTTTCGATCGAGGACGCAGGGTCCCGGCTGAACGTGGGCACCCCGCAGCGCGTGCTCGAGGATCCCTATCGGCGCGACGACCAGGGTGCGGCCGGTTCACTGGCCAACTACGATGCAATGCCGGGTGGCGGTGGCTTCGTGATGGTGGAGGACAGCGCACCCGAGGACTCGCTCGTTCCCGCGTCGGCTCGGTTGCGCCTGGTCCTCAATTGGTTCGAGGAGCTGCGCGCCCGGACCCCAAACTAGGCGCCCCAAGCTTCGCGTCTAAGCTCAGGGCTGGCGACCGGGCCGCGGTAGGTTCAAATCGAAACGCAGAGAACTTCAGTCATCGCGGACCCCTTTGTTGACCACACCCCGTTTGCCGCCCTCCGGGTGTGCACTCGGGTGTTCGCGTCCCTCCCGCCCCTTGTTCAACTGCTGGCGCCAAATCTACAGCCACCCAGCGCCGCCAGTGACTGCGCGTGACCGACGACGCACACCAGACCGCTCCCCGGAATTCCGGGCCCCCTTTGGGGCCTCTCGGCCCCCCTCCGGTCACACATCGGTAACACAGGGCGCAAAAAGCGGCCCCTCGAGACGAGCCCGAGAGGCCGTTTTCCTTTGTCCCGCTTGGGATGCCGGAGGAGGGACTCGAACCCCCGACACGCGGATTATGATTCCGCTGCTCTAACCGACTGAGCTACTCCGGCGTGGACGGAAAAACTCATCCGCTCCATCGGGGATGTCAACCAGGCTTCACGCCGTCGCGACAGCTTCTGGGCGGTCCCCTGGCCGCTTGCGCGAAGCGGTCGCTTGGGCGACGCTGAGAAGGCCGCACGAGCCTGCCCCGTACTCCGGACGGCCCCGTAGAACACCGCCAGGAGAGCAGCATGGAACTCAGCGCCCTGCTCATCCCGCTCGCCGTCGCGGGCGGTCTCGGGTTGATCACGAGCCTCCGCATCCTCTTCGAATACGAGCGCGGCGTCGTCTTTCGACTGGGGAAGCTCACGCGCGCGAAGGGTCCGGGCCTCATCTTCCTGGTACCGTTCGGCGTGGAGCGGATGCGCAAGATGGACCTGCGCATCGTGGCCCTCGACATCGCTCCCCAGGATACGATCACCAAGGACAACGTCAGCGTTCGCGTCAACGCGGTCGTCTACTTCCGGGTCGCCGATCCGACCAAGGCGGTGATCGAGATCGAGGACTACTATTTCGCGACCAGTCAGCTCGCCCAGACGACGCTGCGCTCGGTCATCGGGCAATCGGAGCTCGACGAGCTCCTCGCGGAGCGCGAGCGCATCAACGAGGTCGTGCGGGGGATCATCGACGAGGGAACCGACCAGTGGGGAATCGAGGTCACCGGCGTCGAGATCAAGGACATCGACCTCCCGCAGGAGATGAAGCGCGCGATGGCCAAGCAGGCCGAGGCCGAGCGGGAGCGGCGCGCCAAGGTGATCGCGGCGGAAGGCGAGTACCAGGCCTCGACCAAGTTGGTGATGGCGGCCGAGGTGATCCAGAAGTTCCCCGTTGCCATGCAGCTGCGCTTCCTGCAGACGGTCGTGGAGGTCGCCGCCGAGAACAACTCGACCACCCTCTTCCCCATTCCCATCGAGCTCTTCCGCCCGCTCCTGCAGCGCGTGGACAGCGCCGACCAGGAGGCTACGGCTCGCGCCCTCAAGGCAGCAGCGGAGACCATGGTGGACGCGCTCCCCGAGGGAGCCGATCGGGCCACGTTGGAGAACACGGCCCGCCGCCTGGTCGGGCTCGCGCCCGGCGGTACCAAGACGGTCGAACCCGCTCGCGCCGGCGAGGATCCCGAGCCGGGGGACTGAGTCGGCGCCGATGGATCCGAAGGGCGAGGACGCGGCCCCGCTGCCCGGACCGCCGGCGCGTCGCTTCAGCGCGGCCGAGGTGGACGCGATCCTGCAGCGCGCCGCGCTGTCGGAGACCGATCCCCTGTTGCCGGAACGGTCCGGCTCCACCCTCGACGACCTGGTGGCGGCCGCCGAGGAGGCGGGGCTGGACCCGGCAGCCGTACGGCGCGCGGCAGCGGTCGTGCCCACCGGGCCCGACGGACCCATCGCCCGGCTCCTGGGGGCCGCGGATCGCCGTGTGGTGACGGCCTACCTTCCCGGTGTGGCTCTTCCCGGCCTTCCGCGAGCGCTGGGCGGCGCCGCGGAGCGGGGCCTGGGGCGACCCGGGGAGATCGGGACCGGAAAGGACGGCCAGTTCCAGTGGCGCGCCCGCAGCTCCGGGGGAACCGCCGTGGTCGAGGTGGCCCAGCGGGAGGGGGGAACGGAGATCACGGCGCGCGCCGAGCGCGGCGCCCATTACCTCGGACTCTGGCTCGTCGGTCTCGGCGGATGGGCCGCTCTGTCCGCGCTGACGCCCCTCGGAGCGCTGGGACCTCTGGGATTCGCCACCTCGCTCCTGCTCGTGCCGGTGCTGATCGCCCGCCCGTTCTGGCGTCGCGCCGACCACAGGCTGCGACGCCGTTTGGAGCGCACCGTGATCGAGCTGGCCCGCGTCGTCGAGGAGGGAGACGACGCCGGCTGATGGCTCAGGGCTTCGGCGGGCCCGCGCTGTCGGGTCGCGCCAGCGAGTCTCCCTCGACGAAGCGGTACAGCGTTTCTCCGGACCTGATCATCCCGAACCTTTCGCGCGCGAGACGCTCCAGGGTGACCGGATCGACTTCGAGCGAATCGGCCCAGGCGCGCAGCGAGTCGATCTGGCGACGCAGGTCCTCGAGCTCCGCCGCCTCGCGCGGGAGCGAGCGTCGAGCCCGCCGCACCTCGAAGGTCGAGTACTCGCCTCCGAAGACGGCGTAGTACGCGGCGATCAGCAGCACGGCGGGTAGGATGAGGCGCCTCGGTCGCATCGGAGGGTGCCCTCAGCTCCAGAGGCCGCGACCGGGGTAGCGGGCCCTCACTCCGAGCTGCTCTTCGATGCGCAGGAGCTGGTTGTACTTGGCGACCCGATCGGTGCGGCTGGCACTGCCCGTCTTGATCTGTCCGGCTCCCGTCGCCACCACCAGGTCCGAGATGAACGTGTCCTCGGTCTCTCCCGACCGATGGGACACCACGCAACGGAAGCGCGCCCGCGACGCGACCCTCATCGCCTCCAGGGTTTCCGTGAGGGTGCCGATCTGGTTGACCTTGATCAGGATCGCGTTCGCGGTTCCATCCCGGATCCCCTGCTCGAGGCGCTCGGTGTTGGTCACGAAGATGTCGTCTCCGACGATCTGCGCGCGGTCTCCCAGCGTGCCGGTCAGGCGCTTCCATCCGTGCCAATCGTTCTCGGCCAAGGGGTCCTCGAGGGAGCGGATCGGGTAGCGCTCCATCCATTCGCTCCAGAACTCCACCATGCCCGCTGCGTCGCGTCGCTCTCCGCCCGACCAGCGGAACACGTACTCGCCGTCCTCGAACAGCTCGGTCGCCGCCGCGTCCAGCGCGAGCACCACGTCCTCGCCCGGCCGGTACCCGGCTGCCTCGATGGCCTGGAGCACCACCTCCACGGCCTCTTCGTTGCTCCCGAGGTCCGGCGCGAATCCCCCCTCGTCTCCGACCGCGGTGCTCTTCCCCGCGGCGGAGAGGACCTTCTTGAGGTGGTGGAACACCTCCACGCCCATGCGCAGCCCCTCGGAGAACGTCTCCGCGCCGACCGGCATCACCATGAACTCCTGGATGTCGACGTTGTTGGGTGCATGGGCTCCGCCGTTCAGGATGTTCATCATCGGGACCGGGAGCAGCGAAGCGTCTCCTTCGTCCGCCAGGTACTTCCAGAGCGGCATGTTGCCCTCGCTGGCCGCGGCGCGGGCGGCCGCCATGGACACCGACAGGATCGCGTTGGCGCCGAGGTTTCGCTTGTTGGGCGTGCCGTCCAGCTCGATCATGGTGCGGTCGATGTCGAGCTGCTCCCGCGCCTCGAACCCGCGCAATGCGTCCGCGATGATCGTGTTGACGTTCTCCACGGCCTTGCGGACCCCCTTGCCGAGGTAGCGGTTGCGGTCTCCGTCACGTAGCTCCACCGCCTCGTGCGCCCCGGTGGACGCCCCCGACGGTACGGCGGCCCGACCACGCTTACCTGTTTCGAGGATGACGTCGGTCTCGACGGTGGGATTCCCTCGCGAGTCCAGGATCTCGCGTGCCCGCACGGCTACGATCGCCGACACAGCCCTACCTCCGATGCCTTGGGTTCAGCCGCCTGCCAGGAGGGCGGCGACCGCGTCGCGGCCCCTCCGGGTCAACTCGTTCCGGTCGTCCAGGCCCAAGCCTTCCACCGGAAGGGGGGCGCCGAACCGGACACGCACCGTGCGTCCCGTCCGGATGCGCCAGGACCCCTTCCGCATGACCTCCCAGCTCCCCAGGATCGCCGCGGGAATCACCTCGACTCCGGTCTGGATGGCTAGGACGAAGGCGCCTTTCTTGAAGGAGCGCAACTCCCCCGTCGGGGACCGGGTGCCCTCCGGGAATAGGATCATGGTCGGGTGGTCCTCCGCGATCCCCCGGCGAGCGGCCGAGAGGGATTCGATGGCGGACATCCGGTCCGAGCGATCGATGCCGATGTGGCCACACGCCTGCCAGGCCGCACCGAAGAGGGGAATCTTCGCGAGCTCCTTCTTCGCCACGAACCGATAGGTGCCGGGAACGTGGCCAGCGAGCACGAGCACGTCGAACCAAGAGACGTGGTTGGCCACCAGCACCTGGGCGCGGTCCTGGTCGATACGCTCCGCGTTCTCGAGCACGACCTTCACCCCTGCCGCCCAGAGCAGCGACCGTGACCACTTCCGCGCCACGGTCTCACAGATGCAATGCATCCTGCGGCTGCGCAGCGCGGCCGGCACGAGAATCCTCAGGCTATACCAAAACGTGGACGGGATCGCCACGAGCGCCACGCGCAGCAGCCCGATCACGGCGCAACGTCTTCCACGTGACTGTATCCGCCCCGCAGCAACCGACGCTCGCGGCCGTCGGGAGCCCTCAGCCACACGCCCTCGCCGACCTCGGCGTGGCCGACCCGGGCGAGTGACGCCGCCTCGTGCGCCTGCAGCGCACCGGCGACGGGCGCCCCGGGTCGCGCCGAGAACAGGAGCTCATAGTCCTCCCCGCCGTGGAGCGCGAGCTCGAGCGACTCCTCGGCGCCGAAATGCGCAGCGAGCGCCGGGTGGATCGGGATCGCGGCGGCATCGAGAACGATCCGGACGCCGCTGGCGGCCGCGATGTGCCCGGCGTCGCCGGACAGGCCGTCCGACACGTCGATGCACGCGCCGAGGACGGAGGCGTGGGCGAGCCTCGCCGCCTCTGCGATGCGCGCCCGGGGGCGCGCGTACGCCCTGCGCAGCTCGGGACCCGGATCCGCTCCGGCCTCGAGGACCCGCACGGCGCCGGCGCTGGCTCCGACCGGGCCCGTCACCCACAGCTCGTCCCCCGGAAGCGCCATCGAGCGGAGGGCGGGTCGTCCCGTGCGACCCAGCACGACGGCATCGAGGACGAGCGGACCCGGTGACCGCGACAGGTCCCCGCCCACCAGATGGGTCCCCGCTTCCCGGCAGGCGTCCTTTACGCCCGACATGACCGCCTCCACGTCCGTCCGCTCCGGGAATGCCAACGACACGAGGACCCCGACCGGCGTCGCCGCCATGGCCGCCAGGTCCGAGAGCGCGGCCGTGACGGCCCGGTAGCCCGTCTCCGGCTCGCTGAGCCATGCGCTGCGGAAATGAACGTCCTCGACCGAGACGTCGGTGCTGACGACGAGTCCGTCCACGAACACGACGGCGTCGTCGCCGGGCCCCACCCGCACGTCGAGGGGCAGCGGATTCGCCTCGAGAAAACGACGGATCAGAGAGAACTCGCCGCCACCCCCAAGCCTAGGCGACCGCTCGTCGGGAGCCGCATGGGCGGAGCGTCTCATCGAGCCGGATCGTGGTCAAAAAGGACGAAGGGAAGGTCGAAGGACGTGGAGGGTGCGGTGGTCTCGCTTCGCGCGTGCGGGAGCCAGCGAACGACGTCGGTGGGGGAAAGCCCCGCTCCCCGTCCCGCGAGGGTGGCGGCGCGCCCACTGAGGTACAGGCCCACCGCTCCGGCGTCCCGAGGCTCGAGTCCCTGAGCCAGGAGGGAGGCACACGTCCCCGTGAGCACGTCGCCCATGCCCGCGACGGCCAGGTCCGACGAGCCCTGGGCGTCGACCAGCACCCGGCGATTCGGAGACGCCACGAGCGAGGGCGCGCCCTTGAGCAGGACGGTGCACCCGTACTCCGACGCCGCGCCACGCGCGAACCCGACTCGGTCGGTGGCGATGTCCGCCGGTGAGACGCCCCTGAGCCGCGCCATCTCGCCGGGGTGCGGGGTGAGCAGGGCCGGCCGACCCCGAAGAGCGGTCGGGAGTTGCGCCGCTCGTCCGTGGGCGAGGAGGTTCAAGGCATCCGCGTCGATCACGGCGGCCACGGGCGGGCCCGCCAAAACGCGCCGGAGCAGCATTGCCGCCTCGGCCGTGGTGCCCAGGCCGGGCCCCAGGGCGATGGCACGCGCGGCGGAGAGTGCAGCCTCCAGCGCGCCGGCGTCGTCCGGGTCGACAAAGATCGCCTCGGGGACCGCGGCCTGCAGCACCTCCCGGTTCTCGGGGGGCGAGCACACCTGAACGAGCCCGGCACCGGCGCGCATCGCCGCGCGGGCGCTCAGCACGACCGCTCCGGCCATCCCGCGTCGGCCACCGACGACGAGCACCCGGCCCACGGCGTTCTTGTGGGTGTCGGTGTGGCGCACCGGAAGCCGGGCGCGGGCCCAGCTCGGCGTAGCCACCGCAGCGGCGGCGTCCGCCGCGGCCCACGGGGGGAAGCCGATCTCGACCGCCACCAGGCGGCCGGTCAGGGCCCGGGCCGGGTGCAAGAGTGACCCGAGCTTCGGTGCGCCGAACGCCACGGTCACCACGGCTCGCACCGCCTCGCCGGGGACCGCACCGGTCGTGGCGTCGACCCCCGACGGAACATCGAGAGCCAGGACCGGCCGGCCGCAGCGGTTGACCCGCGCGATGGCGCGCGCCTGCCGCTCTCTCGGGGCTCCGCGCGTACCGGTGCCGAGAATCCCGTCCACCACCACGGCGGCCGACTCGAGAACACCGCCGCCACCGGCACGACCCTCGCCCAGGGCGGTGTCGTCCAGCCGGGACAACGGCCAACCGTGCAACAGCGGCTCCTCGAGCGGCCGGTCCGCCACGAGCACCGTCGTCACATCCCTTCCCCAGCTGAGGAGCGTTCGGGCCAACACCAGGGCGTCACCGCCGTTGTTGCCCGCACCGACCATCACGGCGACGCGCCCCTGCGGGAAGAGCTCCGCCAGGATCTGCGCGGCCGCGCGGCCGGCGTTCTCCATCAGGACCGGTTGCGCCACACCCAGAGACTCGATGGCGCGCTGGTCGAACGCGGCCGACTCGGGGCCGGTGGGGGCGGGCATCGTGGGCCCGCCGAAAGGCCTCAGGGGTGGCGGGGCGCCGCTCACCCGGCGAGCTGCGGGCGCAACCTTGGGCTACGCGCCTCGAAGGAGCTGGTGGCCGAGAGGCCGCCACCCGGTGCCGACGTCATTGTTGGGATCACGGGGGGGCCGGAGCTTCGGGGGGGTTCAGCTCCGGTGGAGACTACTTGTAACTCTGACCGATCGACCGACCGAATGTCACTTCGCCGTTGTCGATCCGGATGTTGAATCCGCAGTCCGGATTCGAGCACACCCAGGCCTTGTATCGGATCGGCGCCCCGTCTCTTCCGTAGTCGGAGAGCGGCAGCAGTATTCCCGTCTCGCACTTCAGGCATCGCGGAAACCCGCGTTCGTCCACCATTTGCATCCCCTCCCGAGGGCGCAGCGACCCTCGAGGTCGCCTGCGGGCCCGGTCGCGCCGGGCGGTTTCGCTGTTCGGGCCAGGCCTCGAGCCAGGCCCCCGTCGTCATGCTCGAGCTTCCCAGGGGTAGTTGAGCTCGAACGCCTCTTCGAAATCGAACACGTCCGTGAAGTCCTCCAGGCGATCCTCTTCCTGCTTGACCAGAACCCCCTGCTCCACCAACGCGAACACCACGCATCCCACGTCCTCGGTGGCGTGGATTCCCCAGTGTTCCAGCACGGTCCGAGCCAGTGGCCCGTACCGGTCGATCGCGAGCTGCCTCAACCCCTGGGTCAGCTCCCTCCCCGAAATGTGCCTCGGCTCGTCCAGCGATTGGATCACCGCGTGGAGGGCGGCCAGCACGAAGAAGTACGCCTTCGCGTGGAACCTGGGGTTCCTCTCCTGGAGCTGGTCCAGGATCTCTTCTGCGAACTGGAGATCCGTCATGCGGCCAAATGTGTACGGGTGGCCTCTCCTCCGCCAGTGTCCGACGGCCTCCGTCGCCGTCGCGCGGCACGCACGTCCACGAGGGATCCCTACCCGACCGTGGCCAGCTCTTCGTAGAGCGGGAAGGCACCGCAAAGCTCCCGGACCTCGGCCCTCACGGTCGCCAGAACCGACGCGTCGGCCGGGGCGGCGAGCACGCGGGCGATCCAGTCGGCCACACGGGCCATCTCGGCCTCGCGGAGGCCTCGGGTCGTCACCGCCGGCGTGCCGATGCGCAGGCCCGACGCCACGAAGGGGGACCGGGTCTCGCCGGGAACCGTGTTCTTGTTGACCGTGATTCCTGCCGCCTCGAGCCCGGCCTCCGCCTCCTTACCCGTCAGCTCCGGATGGCTCGGCCTCAGGTCCACGAGCATCAGGTGGTTGTCCGTGCCCCCGCTGACGAGGTGGAGTCCGTGCCCGCTCAACCCTTGCCCAAGGGCCCGCGCGTTCGCGATCACCTGCGCCGAATAATCCTGGAAGGCCGGCTGTAGCGCCTCGAGCAACGACACCGCCTTCGCCGCGATGACGTGCATGAGCGGCCCGCCCTGCATGAACGGGAAGACCGCCTTGTCGATGGCCTTGGCGTGCTCCTCGGGACTGAAGATCAGGCCACCGCGGGGGCCCCGGAGGGTCTTGTGGGTCGTGGTCGTCACGACGTCCGCATGCGGGATGGGCGAGGGATGGTGTCCGGTCGCCACCAGTCCGGCGATGTGGGCCATGTCCACCAACAGACGCGCGTCGACCTCACGCGCGATATCCGCGAAGGCCTTGAAGTCCAAGACCCGCGGATATGCGCTCGCGCCCGCCACGATCATCTTCGGGCGTTCCGCGCGTGCCTGCGCGCGCAGGGCGTCGTAGTCGATCAGCCCATCGTCCTCCCCGACGCCGTAGCTGACCACCTCGAAGAGTCGCCCGCTGAAGTTCACCGGGGAGCCGTGGGTGAGGTGACCACCGTGGCTCAGGCTCATCCCGAGGATCTTGTCCCCCGGCTCCAGGAAGGTGAAATACGCAGCCATGTTGGCCTGCGCGCCCGAGTGGGGCTGGACGTTGGCGTGCTCCGCCGCGAAGAGGCGGGTGGCGCGCTGACGCGCGAGCTCCTCGGCCACGTCGACCCACTCACATCCCCCATAGTACCGCTTGGCCGGCAGCCCTTCGGCGTACTTGTTCGTCATCACGGTCCCCATGGCCTCGAGCACCGCGCGTGACACGAAGTTCTCGGAGGCGATCAGCTCCAGCCCCTCCGCTTGGCGACGGGCCTCGGCGACGATCGCCGCGAACACCTCGGGGTCGGTGGCCTTCAGGTGATCCATCATGGCGTGCCAGCCTTACAGGTACGTTCGCTGCAGCTGCCGGGCTTCCAGGATCCGGCTTTCCGCGACGCGATCTGCAGCGATGTGCGTCGGGACGTCTTCCGCCTTCGCTCGTTCGAAGATCCGCAGGAGGGTGTTGTAGATGTCCCCCGCCTTCCGTTTGCTGCGCTCGGCGCTCCACTCGTGGATCTCACCATACACGTTGATGAGGCCGCCCGCATTGATGGCGTAGTCCGGAGCGTACAGGATGCCGCGCGCGTGGAGCCCATCACCGTGGTGGGAGCGGGCAAGCTGGTTGTTCGCGGCGCCGGCCACGATGTCGAACTTGAAGCCCTCCAGGGTCTCGTCGTTGACGACCGCCCCCAGGGCGCAGGGGGCGAAGATGTCGGCGTCCACGCCGTAGATCGAGTCGGGGTCGACGGAGGTCGCACCGAAGTCCTCGACCACGCGGGCCACGCGGTCCTTGTCGATGTCCGTCACCGTGAGCTTGGCGCCTTCTGCCGCGAGGTCCTCGCACAGGTAGTAGCCGACGTGGCCCAGGCCCTGGACCGCGACGTGCCTTTCGGTCAGCGAGTCGTCGCCGTACCGGAAGGCGGCACACGCTTTGATTCCCCGATAGACCCCATAGGCGGTCACCGGCGAAGGGTCACCGGACTTGCCCAGCATGCCGACCACGTGCTCCGTCTCCATGTGGACGAACTCCATGTCCTCCGGTGACGTACCTACGTCCTCTGCGGTGATGTAGCGACCCTTGAGCGAATCCACGGCGCGCCCGTGGGCGCGGAAGATCATCTCCCGGTCCTTGGTCCGGTTGTCCCCGATGATGACCGACTTGCCACCCCCCAGGTTGAGGCCCGCGATCGCCGCCTTGTACGTCATGCCTCGGGACAACCGCAGGGCATCGACGATGGCCGCGCTCTCGCTCTCGTAGCTCCAGAAGCGCGTCCCGCCCAGCGCGGGCCCCATCGTCGTATCGTGAATCGCGATGATCCCCTTGTAGCCGAACTGGGGCTCGTTCCAGAAGACGAGCTGCTCATGCTTGCGCTCGGACATCAGCTCGAAGATCTCCATCTCGCTCAGCTCCGCATTTCTTTCGGAAACGGGTCCTGGCCCCCGGTCGGCCGGACGATCCGGCTCACGCGTCCCGGGTCGCCCGGAGCAACTCCCGGGCGATCACATGCCTCATGATCTCGTTGGTTCCCTCGTAGATCTCGGTGCCCTTCGCGTCCCGGAGGAGCTTCTCCACCGGGTACTCCTTCATGTATCCGTAGCCGCCGAAGATCTGGATCGCCTCGTCCGCCACCCAGGTCGCTGCCTCGCTGGCGGACAGCTTCGCCACCGCGGCCCTTGCCGTGAGCCCATCCGGGCCGGTGCGGGTGACCCCGTTGCCGGCGTCGTCGACGGCCTCCGCGGCGCGAAGCGCGAGCGCGCGCGCCGCCTCGAGCCGGCGGTGCATCTCGGCCATCTTCGCCCGGGTCGCGCCGAAGTCGGCCAGCCGTTGTCCGAACTGGCGGCGCTCCAGGGCGTACGCCATCGCGTGCTCCATGGCGGCCCGTCCGATCCCGACCGCTTGGGCGGCGACACCGACCCTTCCAACGTCCAGTGCCTCGAGCGCGTGGCGCAGCCCGGCGCCCTCCTCGCCGCCGAGCAGGGCGTCGCTCCCGAGCCCCACGTCGTCGAGGTGCACGGTCACCGTCTCGGACGCCCGCAGGCCGAGTGTCTTCTCGCGGCGCCCCACGCGATATCCCGGCGTCGCGGGGTCCACCAGGAACGCGTCGATCGCGTCGGGGCCGGTGCGGGCGAACACGATCACCAGACCGGCACGCGCCCCGTTCGTGACCCAACGCTTGACTCCGTTGAGCACCCAGCCGTCTCCCCGGCGGTCGGCCCGCGTCTGGATCGACGCGGGATCGCTACCGGCGTCGGGCTCCGAGAGCGCGAACGCCGCCAGACGCTCGCCCGAGGCCAGCTTGGGAAGCCACATCCGCCTCTGCGCTTCCGTCCCCCGGGCGACGATCATCGACGAGACGCCCCCGCAGTGGATCGCGACCGACAGAGCCAGTGCCCCGTCCCCCCAGGCGAGCTCCTCCAGGACGGTGACATACGTCGCGGCATCGAACGCGAGCCCACCGTACGCCTCCGGGATGCGCATGCCCAGAAAGCCCAGCTCGGCGAGCTTCCCGAAAGCCGAGTCGTCGATGACGCCGGCCCGTTCCCAGGATGAGACCCGAGGTCGGATCTCCCCCTCCGCGAAGGTCCGCGCGAGATTGCGCAGCTCCAGGCGCTCGCCGGTGGAGGTCATCGGCAGACGCTCATGGGTAGCGGTGGAAGCCGCGGCCGGACTTGCGCCCGAGCCAGCCCGCAGCGACGTACTTCCGGAGCAGCGGCGACGGCCGGTAGCGATCGTCCCCGAGCTCCCGGTGGAGCACCTCCAGGATGTTCAGGCACGTGTCGAGGCCGATGAGGTCCGCGAGCGCCAGCGGGCCCATGGGATGATTCATCCCGAGCTTCATCACCGTGTCGATCGCATCCGGTTCCGCGACGCCTTCCATGACCGCGGTCGCGGCCTCGTTGATCATCGGCATGAGCACCCGATTGGATACGAAGCCGGGGAAATCGTTGACCTCGACGGGCGTCTTGCCCAGGTCTCTTGAGAGCTCGACCACCGCGGCCGCCGTCTCGTCGCTCGTGGCGAGGCCGCGGATCACCTCCACCAGCTGCATGACCGGGACCGGGTTCATGAAGTGCATGCCGATCACGCGATCGGGTCGGGACGTGAAGCCCCCGATCTCCGTGATCGAGATGGACGATGTGTTGCTGGCCAGGATGGTCCGTTCGTGAGCCGCACGATCGAGCGCGGTGAAGATCGTGCGCTTGAGCTCGGACTTCTCCGGAACGGCCTCGATGACGACGTCGGCGTCGACGACCCCCGATTCCAGGTCGGTCGTGGTCTCGATGCGATCAAGCGCGGCATCGCGGGCCTCCCCATCCAGGAGCCCCTTCTTCACCTGTCGGTCCAGGTTCTTCCCGATGGTGAGGACGGCGCGCTCCAGAAGGTCGCCGGACAGGTCGATCAGCTTCACGGAGGCGCCACGCTCCGCCGCAACGTGCGCGATGCCGTTCCCCATCGTCCCCGCTCCCACCACCGAGAGGCGCGCGATCCTCATGACGGGTCACCCCCATCAGGGAGCGCGCCCGCGGGCGGCCCCCGGAAGACGAGCGGGCGCCTTTCGACCGCCGACGGCTCCGGGCGGAGCCAGGGGCCCCACCAGAAGGCCGCAGCTGCCCCCAGGAAGCCCACGGTGGCCAGCAGGCTCCCCTCCGGTCCGAAGCCGCCGCCGGAGAGCCACGCGGGCCCCTGGACGCGCGCCGCGACCATCGGCGCGTCGATCAGCTCGAGTCCGCTCACCGGGAGGTCGGCCAGGAACCCCAGGCCCCAGTTCCAGCCCAGGTGCGCGCCGCTGGCCCACCACAGACTGCCGGTCCGCAAGTAGACGACACCCAGAAAGACGCCGGCGGCCGCGGTGTTCGCGGCGCCCAAGGCGGTCGCGTTGTCGTTGGCCAGGTGCGCCATTCCGAAGAACGCGGCGGTGAGCCCGAGCGCCGCCAGCGGTGACCAGGCCTCCGTCATCGCCTGGAAGGGATACCCCCTGAAGAGCGCCTCCTCCGCAGCCGCCGGCACGGCCAGGATGGCAGCGGCCCAGAGCGCCGATTGGAGCCAACCCAGCGGAGTGCCCGCCTCGGCGCTCCACCGAACCACGCCGACGGCGGCCATCGCCGCCGTCACCAAGACGGACAGCCCCAGCCCCAGCGCGAGGCCGATCAGGGCTTCGCGCGGCACGGAGCGGGAAAGGTGGAAGCCCAGCGCACCCGGGCCCCGTCCGTCCATACGCAGGGTGAGGGCCCCGGCGGCCAGAGCCGCCACCAGCATCGACAGCCCCGAGCCGAACAGGCCCGCGGGAAGCGAGAGGATCACCACGCTGAGGATCACGAAGCCGACGACCAGGAAGATCACGAGCCGCCACCCGAGCCGAACCCGACCGGTGACCGTCCTGAGCACGCTGCCGCGCATGGCTACCAAGAAAAGAGCCCCGACCTAACGGTCGAGGCTCTTGGACCGGACGGACCGGGCCAGAAGGAGCGCCGCGAGGATCTTCGTGACGTCCCCGGCCCAGAACGGGAGTACACCGAGCGCGAGCGCGCTCCCCAGGCCCTGACGGGCGACCAGGAGCAGCTGGGCCACGCCCCCCACATAGAGCGCGACCATGCCCAGGGTGAGCGCCACAAGCTGGCGACCCACGCCCGGGCTCCGTCCCCCGATGGAGCCCACGACCCAGGCGGCGACTGGCATGGCCAGCAGGTATCCCCCCGTCGGGCCCATGAGCCAACCGAGGCCGGCTCCACCGAGTGCGAAGACGGGCAACCCCGACGCGCCGAGGACGAGATAGGCGGCCATCGCCGCGGCACCGGCGTGCGCGCCGAGCACGGCCCCCGCCAGGATCGCGAACAGCGGCTGGAGCGAAATCGGGACCGGCGTCCACGGAAGCGGAACCGCCACCGAGGCGCCGAAGCACGTCGCCAAGACGAAGAACGCGATCCCGACGCCGTGCGTGGTCCAGCGGCTCCGGACCCCCTCGGCCTCGGCTCGCGACTTCAGCGTGTCGGCCAACGTGCTCATCGGCTACCCCCGTTCGCGTGGATCGTCGTCTTCTGCGCTCAGACCCGCTCGACCGAGAGCGCTACCGCGTTGCCCCCGCCCAAGCAGAGCGTTGCCAGCCCCGTCGCAACATCACGTTGCCTCATCACGTTCAAGAGGGTCACGAGAATGCGCGTCCCGGACGCCCCGATCGGGTGACCCAGGGCGACCGCGCCGCCGTTCACGTTCACCCGGTCTTCGTCCATGTGCAGCGCGCGCATGTCGGCGATGGCCTGGACCGCGAACGCCTCGTTCACCTCGATGGCACCGTAATGGTCGATGGTCGTGCCCGAGCGTGCCAGGAGCTTCTCCACCGCGTCGATCGGCGCGAAGAAGAGGTCCCGGGGCTCCATCGCGCCCGATGCGTACGCCGTGACCCGCGCCTCGATCGGCAGCCCGTGTGCCTGCGCGTATTCCTGGGAGGCCACCACCACCGCGGCCGCGCCGTCGTTGAGACCGGGCGCGTTGCCCGCCGTCACCACGTGCTGGGCGAGGCCCTCCGGGGCATCGCGCACGAACGCGGGGCGGAGCCTGGCGAGCGCCTCGAGCGACGTATCGGCCCGGGGACCCTCGTCCCGCGCCACCACGGTGACGCCCTTGCGTCCCGCGACCTCCACCGGAACGATCTCGTCGTCGAAACGTCCCGCTTCGGCAGCCGCCACGGCCTTCTGGTGCGACCGGAGCGAGAACGCGTCGGCCTGCTCGCGCGTCACGCCCGCCTTGTCGGCCGTGTATTCGGCGTGTCCGCCCATGTGGCAATGGCCGAACGAGCACCAGAGGCCGTCGAGGATGAGACCATCCTGAACGGTCTGGTCACCGAACTTCACGCCCTCCCGCAGACCGCGCAGGTAGAAGGGAACGTTGGACATCGATTCCATCCCGCCGGCGACCACGAGGCGCGCATCGCCGGCGCGGATCGCCTGGGCGGCGAGCATCACGGCCTTGAGCCCCGAGCCGCACACCTTGTTGACCGTCAGCGCGGGCACGGTCGCGGCTATCCCTCCGCGCACCGCGGCTTGCCTCGCGGGAGCCTGCCCGCTGCCGGCGCCGACCACGTTCCCCATGACGACCTCGTCGAGCTGGGCTGGATCGATGCCCGAGCGCTCTACGGCGGCGCGTACCGCGATCGCTCCCAGGTCCGGGGCGGAGAAGGAGCTCAGCCCGCCCAGGAAGCGACCGATCGGCGTGCGTGCGCCGCCCTTCAGGATCACGGCGGTCCTGGATGCATCACTCATGGATTGTCGGTTCCGGGGGTGATCGCTCGGAAGTGGTCCCGGCGCTGGGCCGGGGCCCATACGGCCCTTGGAAGATAGGGAAAAACGCGGTTCAGGTCACGCCGGCAGCGGGGTCCGGAGGCACCAGCGTGGGGCGTTCTTCATCGGGGTCCAGGCGGCCCCAGGGGACCTCCGGATCGTGCTCGAACACGAGCAGCCATCCCTCGGAACGCGCCCGCGTCCACAGCCCTCGCTTGGACTCCAACGTGACGAGCGGCTCGAGGTCGTAGCCCATGATCCACGGGAGGGGCAGGTGGGCCGAAGTCGGGCATACGTCGGCCAGGAAGCACGCCGTCTCACCGTCGCTCTCCACGAGGACGGACTGATGATGGGGGGTGTGCCCGGGGGTGGGGAGGACCCGGACGCCCCGGGTGACCTCGGCCTCCCCCACCGCGAGCTCCCAGAGGCCCGAGGAGGACACCGGCTCGAAGTTGTGCCCGAGGTAGCTGGCCCTGATGCGCTCGTTCGCGCTGTGCGCGAACGAGAGCTCCCCCGCCTGGACCACATACCGGGCACGCGGGAAGGCGGGCACGACGGCGCCGTCCGGGAGCAGCACCGTGTTTCCGCCGGCATGATCGAAATGGAGGTGGGTATCGAGCACGATGTCGACGTCGTCCGGCGTGAACCCGGCTGCCCGGATCGCGTCCTCCAGTCGAGTCGGCTCTCCTTCGTTGGAAACGCCATACAGATCCTTGAAGCGTGTGCTCTCCTTGTTCCCGATGCCCGTGTCCACGAGAACGAGGGCCTCAGGGGCCTCGATCAACAGACAGCGCAGGGCGAGCGGAATCCGGTGGCGCTCGTCGGGCGGGATACGGCGTTCCCAGAGCGGCCGCGGTACGACCCCGAACATGGCCCCTCCGTCGAGCCACTGCAGACCGGCCTCGAGGGCATGGATGCGGATGGAGCCCACCCGGCGCGTCCGGACCAGGGGTAGCTCCGCGACGGATCCGATCATCCCGCCTCCGTGCGGCGGTCGGCCTCCGCGATGAGCGGGAGGACCGTCTGGCTCGGGTCCCGCCGCACGCGTCGACCTCTCCGTCTCAGGTACCAGGCCAGCGTCTCCACGTCGTCGATGCCCCGGCCCCGGGCCTCGTCCAGGAGACGCAGGAGGACGCGCGCCGTCGCCAGCGCGTCCCCATAGGCGCGATGGCGCGCGTGATTGTCGACACCGAAGTGCCTCGCCACCACGTCCAGGTTTCGATGCCGCAGGCGGGGAACGAGTCGACGGACCATGCGGACGGTGCACATTCGAACCGGGTTCGGGGCCTCTCCCAGGGACCGGACCAGCTCCGCCGAAACGAAGGACCAGTCGAAGGTCGCGTTGTGGGCCACGAAGACCCGTCCCTCGAGCCGCCGGAACACCTCGTCGGCGACGTGGTCGAACCACGGGGCGCCGGACACCATGTCGTCAGTGATCCCGGTCAGCGCCGTCACGCCCGGCGGAATGCGGCGCCCCGGATTCACCAGTGTCTGGAACTCGTCCACGACGCCGCCTCCGCGCACCTCCACGATCGCGATCTCGGTGATCCGGTGGCCGTAGTCGAGGCCCCCGCCGGTCGTCTCGACGTCGACGACGGCGAATCCCACCTCGTCCAGGGACGCTCCCAGCGCCGCCAGGTCCGCGTCCAGGGTCCACACGCCGGAGGCATCCACCAGGAAGCGTCGGTCCGCCCCGAGGAGCTGAAAGACCGCCGCGGACGCGGCGCCGGCATGACCGGACAGGCCCAGCACGTCCCTCGCCAGCTCGAGGGTGTGCAGGGGGCCGGCACGCAGCCGCGCCTCGGCCGCGCGCACGAGCGAGTGGCCCTTAGGGAAGCTCTGCACAGGCCCTGCGCGTCACGCGTGCGAGTCGGCCTGCGTAATGGCGAACGACAGGGCTTCCATCTCGAACACGAGGTTGACGTCCTTCACGGGGATGCCACGAGGAACCCTGAGCTGCACGGCGGCGAAGTTCAAGATGCCGCGAGCTCCCGCGCCGACGGCCCGCTCGGCGAGGTCCTGGGCCGCCTCGGGCGGCACCGCGAGGATCACCAGATCCGCCTCGAGCTCCCGGACGGTACGCTCCAGCTCGGACACAGGACGGATGAGGATCGGCCCCCAGCGGCTCCCGACCTTGGCGGGGTCGGCGTCGAGCACCGCGACGCAGTCGAAACCACGCTGCGCGAAGTTGGGATACTCGAAAAGAGCCGATCCGATCCTTCCGGCCCCCACCAGGGCGACGCGCCAGCGTACGTGGAGGCCCAGGATGCGCCTGAGCGTGCACTCCAGCTCCTTGACCGCGTAGCCCAGACCACGCTTGCCGAACGACCCGAACTGCGACAGGTCCTTTCGCACCTGGGCGGCGGTGGTGCCACCTCGCTCCGCCAACTCCTCGCTCGATACCGTGGCGGCCCCGCTGCCCTCGAGGGCCTCCAGGGCCCGGAGGTAGTAGGAGAGCCGGCGGATGGTCGATTCCGACACACGGCGAGACACGTATGGACTCCGACGACGAGCGGGCCCCCGCCCTCAACGGGGCTCACTTGTGAAAAGCTTCACAATATTAGCCGACGTACCCTAGGCCAGCAATCTGCGTGACAGCGCCACGAACAAGCCCGGGGACAGGCGCTCCGGGCGGTCACCGAGGTCGATGCCGAGCTCCGAGGCGACCTCCTCGACACGATCCGGGGGCAGCCGGAGATCCGGATGGTTCCTCAGGATCCCCGACAGCTGCTTGCGCCGCCACTGGAACGCCGCCCTGACCAGCCTGCGCAGACGCGCTTCTTCCGCGGGCCCGAGGGGCTCGGGGCGGAAGGGTCGGATGCGCACCACCGCCGAGTCCACCCGTGGCACCGGCCGAAACGCCGATCTCCCGACGCGGAAGAGGCGATGGACCTCTGCGAGCGCCCTGACGCCAACCGTGAGGGCCCCGTATTCGCGGGTCCCCGGTTGGGCCGCGAGTCGTCCGGCGACTTCCTCCTGGACCATCAGGAGCATGTGCGCGGGTCGCGGCCGCTCCAGAAGCGTGAAGAGGATCGGGGTCGTGATGTTGTAGGGGATGTTCCCGACGACGATCAGGCGCTCGGGTCGGCGGACCCTGTCCCTCCACGGAGCCTGGAGCGCATCGCCATGGATCACGTCTACACCCGAGCGTTCACCGAACTCGGACTTGAGCGAGCGGGCCAGGTCGTCGTCCAGCTCGACGAGCACGAGGTGACCCACGTGGTCGACCAGATGCCGGGTCAGGGCGCCGCGTCCCGGCCCGATCTCCAGCACCTCGTCGTCGGGCCCGGCCCGCGCCGCCTCGACGATTTTGCGCTGGAGATTCGGATCGACGAGGAAGTTCTGACCCAGGGAGCGCTTGGGCCGGTGTCCGTCCGACGCGTGCAAAGGTTCCTCGTCAGGACCCGCGAGCCCGCACCACCAGCGCTGTGCGGTCGTCACCCCGGTTGGGCGGATTGGCGTCGGTGGTCAGCTCGAAGAGCTTGTCGATGATGCGCTCGGGATCGGAGCGCCGGTGGAACCGAACGGTTTCCAGGACACGGGTCTCGCCGTCGCCGCGGGCCGTGGTGGCCAGCGTGTCCGAGAGTCCGTCCGTGAACAGGAGCAGCAAGTCGGTCGACGCATCCCAGCTCACCTCCTGCTCCCCGTAGGAGTCGGGCCCCGCGAAGCCCACCGGCGGGTCGGTCGCGGTCAGGCGGTCGATCACACCGTCGTCGTGCACCACGAACGCGTGCGGATGGCCGGCGTTGGAGTACACGAGCCGCCCCTGCTGCGGATCGACCACGCCGTAGAAGACGGTGAGGAACATCTCCGTCGTCTCCAGCTCCTCCCGAAGCGCGTCGTCGAGATCGCGCAGCACCCGAGCCGGCGAGTCGTGCTCGCGAGCATAGATCCCCGCGGCACTCATCGTCAGGGTCATGATCAGCGCGGAGGGGAATCCGTGCAGGGAGACGTCGCCGAGCATGACCCCCACGCGTCCGCCCGGGAGCTTGAACAGCTGATAGAAGTCGCCACCGACCTGCTCCGCCGGGGCCACACGCCCCGCGGCTTCGGCCGCATCGAACCGCTCGGCGACCGGCAACAGCTTCTGCTGGAGGTCATGGGCCAACTCCATCTCCCGGCCCATCCGCTCCTTGGAGAGGCTCTCCTCGTGGAGGCGCTTGTTCTCCAGCGCCGAGCCGACCTGCGACGCGATCGCCCACAGGAGCTTCTGATCGGCTGCGCTGTATCGGTCGTCACCGCGCCGCCCGATGAGGTTCAGGACCCCCAGCGTACGCGCTTCCCCCGAAGGAGGCGTGTAACGGATCGGCACCGCCAGGAAGGAATCGCCTCGCAGGCCGCGCTCTCGCTCTTCGCGCGTCGGTGCCCTGGACGCGATCACCGGACGCTCCTCCCGGAAGACCATCGACGTAACCGCATCCGGATCGTCGGCCCGCACAGGAGGGAAGCGGCGCTCCTCGCCCACGGACGCGGTCAGGTGCAGCGAGTCGTCGCGGTCCCGATAGAGCCACAGGGAGCCCCGCTTGGCACCCATGACATCGCACACCTCCCGCAAGATCACGCGTGCCGCGTCGTCCATGCGCACGATGGAGCCCAGGGTCTCGCTGATCGAATAGAGGAGGTGGATCTCCTCGTATCGCTCCGAGAGCTCCACCGTGAAGAACCGGATCTCACGGGCCGCCTCGAACGCGTGCTCGAGGGTGCCCCTCAGCGCCGTCGCGACCGCCTCGGCGTCTCCCCGCACCGAAGCGAGCACCTCGAGCTCGAACGTGGCTCCCTCCCGGGTGCCGATGGCCACCCTCGCGACGCGGGCGCGGATGGAGTCGCCCGCACCCTCCGTCTCGTAGAGGATGCGTGCCGCGGCGCCCGGTTCTGCCGGAGGGGCCACGAGTCGGAAGAGCGCCCCGAAGCCCGCCTCAAAGTCGCCGAACGCACGCAGGACCGGGTCTGGAAGGCTCGAGCGTCCGCCGTCCTCGCCGTAAGGCATCATCGTCCCCTCGTGACCCGCCGGGCCGCGCGCGCCGGGTCGGAGGGAGGGCCCTGGTTCACGACATCGTTGGACGGTGGGGCCCGTAGCCCCCGGCGGGCCGGAGGAAGGTCGGACCCCGCCTCAGGCCTGCGCCCCACCGCGGACCAGAGGCGAGGCCGCGTCCAGTCGGAGCACCAGCGTGACCTGATTGCCCCGATCGTTGAACGAGACCTCGTCGAGGAGCTTCCGCATCAGGAACAGACCGCGGCCCCCGACCTTCGCGAGGTTCTCGGGCGCGGTCGGATCCGGCACCGCCGCAGGGTCGAAGCCTGTCCCCTGATCCGTCACCCTGGCACGGATCTGATCCGGACCCAGGGTCACCTCGACCCGGACCCGCTTGGATGGGTCACGGCCGTTGCCGTAGAGCATGGCGTTGGCGAGAGCCTCCGTCAGCCCGACCCTGAAGTTGAGACGCAGACGCGCCGCGTGGTCCTGGCAGCCGCCGCACCGGGACACCACGTATTCGACCGCGTGCTCGATCGAGCGCACGTCGGTGGGCAGCTCGAGAACCAGTCCGTCCTCGACCCGCTGCTGAAACACAGTGGGTTCTTCGCGGAAGGGCCTCAGAAACCCTCCAGGGCCTCGGCCCGCGTGCCCGTGATGCGGAACAACGTGTCGAGCTTCGTGAGCTCGAACAGCGTACGGAGGTCCTCGTTGAGGCTCGAAAGGCGCAGCTCCCCGCCCTGCTCACGGATCTTCTTCGAGAGGCTGACCAGGACACCGAGTCCCGAGGAGTCGATGTAGCCGGTACTGGAGAAGTCGATGACGAACTTGCGGTCGCCGTTCTCCAAGTGCTCGAGAACCTTCTGCTTGAGCTCCTGACGGTTGCCGACGATCAACTGTCCTTCCACGTCCACGAGGGTCACACCGTCACTGCGCGACACCTGAAAGCCCATCGATCCAGCGCTCCCGTCGGGATGGTGGCTTGGACGGTCGGGGTCAGCGCGCCGGCGCCGGCCGGCCGCAACCGTCCACTATGATATGAAAGGAACAAATGTCGGGGCAAGGCGGGGCATCCACTGGGCCCGTCACCCGTCTGCCATCGCCTGCAGGCGAGAGAGCACCTGCGGGGATACGAACCTGGACACGTCGCCCCCCAGAGAGAACACCTCTCGGACCAGGGAGGACGAAAGGAACGAGTAGTCGACCTCCGGCGCGAGGAAGAGCGTCTCGACCTCGTCCCAAAGCTCCCGGTTCATCTGCGCCATCTGGAACTCGTACTCGAAGTCGGAGACGGCGCGGAGTCCCCGGATGATGAACCGCGCCTCCAGTTCCTTGGCGAAGTCCACCAGAAGGCCCTGGAAGGCCACCGCCTCGACGCGCTCCTCGTCCCGGAACACCTCACGAATCACCGCGACGCGCTCCTCCACCGAGAAGAGGCCGCGCTTGGTTTGCGTGGCGTGATGAGCCACACCGATGATCAGTCGGTCCGCGATCCGCAGCGTGCGTCGGGCGATGTCCTCGTGCCCTCGCGTGAGTGGATCGAACGAACCGGGGTAGATTGCGATGACAGGGTGGCTCAAGGGCATCTGGCGATGAGTGTGGTGAGGGCCGTGTCGCCGTACCGGCGGGTGCGTTCCCCCGAAAGCGTCTCGATGGGCTCGCGCCAAGGATGCTCCACCCAGAGCTCACGCGCAAACGGCTTCGTCCGGAACATCCCCGCGAGGCGTGCGGCCTCTCCACGGCCATAGGGCGGGTCGGCGAGCGCGAGGTCGAAAGCCTCGGGCTCGAGGCTGCGCACGTACCGGAAGGCGTCCTCCCCCACGATCGTGACGCGGTCGCCGGCGCCGAGCCGACCGACGTTCTCCTCGATCACCCGGAGCGCCCCCCTCGCACGCTCCACGAGCACGACGTGCTCCGCCCCGCGGCTGGCCGCTTCCAGCCCCAGCGCGCCGGAGCCCGCGAACAGGTCGACGACCGTCTGTCCCTCCAACGAGCCTCCCAGCGCCGACATCCATGCCTCCCGCACCCGATCCGTCGTGGGGCGCACCTGTCGATCCGGAGGGGGCTTCAAGCGGTGTCCGCGCCACCGACCCCCGATGATCCTCAAGGGGGAGCGACCCCGGAGGGAGTCAGGTCCACCACGTGTGCCTGCGGCCGCGCCACGCCACGCCACTCGTTTCGCTCCAGCCTGATCAGTGCGTCGTAGGGTCCCTGACCCAGCGCGTCCGGCGGATGTGTGGACGCCAGGCCGAAGCCGATCGCGTCCACCTGCGCGGCTCCGGAGCGAAGGGAGAGCTTCAGGTGTCGCTCCTTGAGTGTCCTCACGCGCTCCAGGGTGACCCCGCGGGCCAGGAACAGCGGCCGGGGGTTGGCGATACCGTGAGGGCCCAGGTACCCAAGCCAGTGGATCAGGTCCAGGTCGATCGACCCCAGGGGGAGCTCCAGGTCGGGTCGGTGCACGGGGCGGAGGTCGTCCTCCCCCAGCCGCGCCCGCGCCTCGCGGTTGAAGTCAATGCGGAAGGCGCTGAGCCGGTCTCGATCCAGGTCCATCCCGGCCGCCTGGCGGTGACCGCCGAACCGGCGCAGGTGCGCGCGGGTCGCATGGAGCGCCTCGTAGAGATGGAACCCGGGGATGGACCGAGCGCTTCCCCGTCCCGAGGATCCGTCGAGGGCCACCATGACCACCGGTCGGTGGATGCGCTCGACTACGCGGGAAGCGACGATGCCGATCACACCGGGATGCCAACCTTCGGCGGCCAACACCACGCCGAAGTCCCGGGCCGGATCGTAGTCCCTGCGCAGGAGGTCGAGCGCCTCGTCCAGCGTACGTCGGTCCTCGTCCTGGCGGGCGCGGTTGATGTCCTCCAGGCCTCTGGCCAAGCGCTCCGCCTCGTCAGGGTCACCCGTCAAGAGGAGGCGCAGAGCGTCGGCCGCCTCGCCGATCCGCCCGGCCGCGTTCACGCGGGGCGCCACCACGAAGCCCAGCTGCCCGGCGGTCACGGAGCCGGGCTCGACACCGCTCGTCCGCAGGAGCGCGCGCAGGCCCGGGATCCTCGAGTCCGCGAAGCAGGCCAGACCGCGTCGGACGAGGATACGGTTCTCTCCGCGGAGCGGGACGAGATCGGCGACCGTGGCGAGCGCGACGAGGTCCAGCATCCCCAGCAGCTCGTCCGCGCCGCCTCCCGCGCGGGAGGCGACCAGCTGACCCACCTTGAACGCGAGCCCGGTACCGCACAGGCCCTTTTCGGGATAGGGGCAGTCCGGCCTCTGTGGATTGACGAGCAGGTCGGCCGGTGCGGCCTCGACGCCCACCGCGTGGTGGTCGACGACGACCACGTCGAGCCCCGCCGCCTTCGCCGAGCGCACCGCGCCGTCGGCGACGGTGCCGCAGTCGACGGTCACGACGAGTCGGGCTCCGACCTCGAGCGCGGCCCGGAGCCCGGCCTCCCCGAAGTCGTACCCGTCCCTCAGGCGGTGAGGCACGAAAGGCACGACGCTTCCGCCCAGGCGCCGCAGGAAGCGGGTGAGCAGCGCCGTCGCGCACACCCCGTCCACGTCGTAGTCCCCGTGCACGAGGATCACCTCGCCGTCGTGGAGCGCACGCACGATCCGGTCGGCGGCGCCCGGGCCATCCGCAAGCAACTCGGGATCGTGCAGGTGCTCGAGGAGAGGACGGAGGAAGGCCTTTGCCGACTCGGGCTCTGCATGACCCCGGATCGCCAGCAGCGCGCAAACCTCCGCGGGAAGGCGAAGCGCCTCCTGCAACCGCGATACGTCGGCGGGGTCAGCCGTCGAGGGCGCCTCCCAGCGCGGTCGCGGCACGGACAGCGCCGCCCGCGACGGGGCGACCCGGCCCGTCGGGTTCACTCCGTCGGCTGCTCCGGCTCCGCGTCGGGGACGCCGGAGGGAGCGGCCAGGATCACACCGCAGGCCTCGCAGCGTATCAGCGCGTTCCCGTGCCGGATCTCGTTCTGCAGCTGGAGCGGCACGACGCCGAAGCAGTGACCGCAGGCTCCGTCCTCGGTGAGCTCGGAGACGGCCCGCCGCTTGCCGCCTGCCCGGATCGCCTCGTACATGCGGAGCTCCGCCGCCTCGATCCCCTCCACGAACGAGACTCGCTCGGCCTCGAGCGATGCGAGCTGAGCCTTCGCCTCTTCACGGTCGCGCAGCAGGCCCTCCAAGCGGGGCTCCAACTCCGCCCTGGCCTCGCTCCATGCCCGCTGCAACTCCTCGAGCCGGGCATCCAGCTTCCCGATCTGGTCCACCAGGGTGTACCCCTCCTGGTCGTCGCTCTGCAGCGCCCGTCGCACCATGTCGAGCTCGGCGCTGACGGCCGCCTCCTCGCGCAGGTTGCGCACGCCGCCGAGTCGCTCCTCGAGCCGCTTGAGCCGCGCGCGCTTCTCTTCCGCAGCAAGCTGCAGGCGCCGCTCCTCGAGCTTCATCTCCTGCACACGCCCCCGCGTAGTCGTCACCTCGGACTCGAGGGAGAGCGCGGGTGCCTCCACCTCCTCGAAGAGCGGATCGAAGTCCCGGACGCGCGTGCGCGCCCGTTCGATGCGTGAATCGAGATCTTGGAGCGCTTTGAGTGCGGTGCGGGTCTGCGTCATCTGTCCGGCAGGTTCGAGTTCGGCCCGCGCAATCGGCGCGCGGTGGTGATCCAGTCGTCGGGTGCCATCGCTCGCCGCTCGCGGGCGAGGCGCAGCTTCTCCTCCATCAGGCTCCTCTTCTGGAGCTCTTCGTTCGTCCGCTCGATCTTGCGGTCGATCTCCTCGATGTGGCGACTCAACGCCCCCACCCGGATCCGCTTCACGGCGTCGTCGAAGACGCGACCGGCGTGCCCGATCTCCTCTGGGTCGTCGAGGATCTCCTTGAGCCGCTCACCGGCCACCGGATCGATGCCGCGAGGTGGCGCCCGAAGCTCGGGATCGTCGAGAAGCGCTTGAAAGATGGCGCGGTATGCCGGATCCATAAAGTCCTCGGCACCGAGCCACTCCCCGGCGCGCTCGACGAAGTCCGGGTTCTTGGTCATCAGCAGCAGGAGCGACCGCTCGGCTCCGAGCCTGGGCAGGCGGGTCGCCGGAACGGATCGTGGGGGTACCGGGGCCTCGGCGCGTGGCCGGGGGCCTGGGGCTTCCGGACGCCTCAGCTCGCCCTCGAGGGTCTCCCGGCGCACGCCAGTGCGGTCCGCCACCTTGGCGACGTAGATGTCGCGCAGCGCGGGATCGGAGGCGGCGCGCAGGGTGGGCAGGAGCCGGTCCACCGCCTCGCGGGTCCGTTCGATCGAGGAGAAGTAGTCTCGGTCCTCGAGGATCTGGAGCTTGCGGTCCAGCACGTCCATCGCGTCGTCGACGTGCCGTCTCAGCGCCGCCGGACCCTGTCCCCTGACCAGGGTATCGGGATCCTCGCCCGGGGGCAGCGTCACGACGGCAGGGTGGAGGCCCTCCTCGAGCAACGTGTCGCCCGCACGGAAGGTGGCGCGCAAGCCTGCCGGATCGCTGTCGAACAGGAGGTAGACCCGTGGCGTGTACCGGGCGAGCAGCTTCGCCTGCTCCGGGGTCAGGGCTGTGCCTAGGGGCGCGACCACGTTGTCGAAACCGTGCGCCGCGAGCGAAACGACGTCGATGTATCCCTCGACAACCAGGGCCGATTCTTCCCGACGGATCGCGTGCCTGGCCCAGGAGAGCCCATAGAGCATCTGGCCCTTGTGGTAGATCGGGCTCTCGGGCGAGTTCAGGTACTTGGGAGCGTCCCTGCGCTCCGCCGTCAACACGCGCCCCCCGAACGCCACGACTTTCCCCGCCATGGATTCGATCGGAAAGATGATCCGCCCGCGAAATCGATCGTAGGGCTCGGTCGAGCGGTCGCTGGAGCCCAACAGCCCCACCTCGGCCATCACCGCCTCGTCGATCCCGTGCCTGGCCGCCGCGTCCCGGAGCGCCCTCCACTCGTCCGGCGCATAGCCCAGTCCGAAGCGCTCCGCCGCGTGGGCGTCGATCCCCCGACCTTCGAGGTAGGCCCGCGCCACGCGCCCCCCCTCCGGGTCGACGAGGCGCTGTCGAAACCAATCGGCCGCGAACGCGTTGACCGCGTACAGCGGCGCATTCGGATCCTCCTCCTCACGCTGTCGAGAGACCTCACGGACCTCCACGCCCGCCCGCGCGGCCACGTGCTTGACCGCCTCGACGAAGTCGAGACCGAGACGTTCCATCACGAAGGAGAAGACGTCGCCCGACTTCTGACATCCGAAGCACTTGTAGAAGCCCTTGTCGGGCACCACGTAGAACGACGGCGTGCGCTCCTCGTGGAAGGGGCAGTTGGCCTTGTACTCGCGCCCCGCCTTCTTGAGGGGGACGAATTCGCCGATGACGTCCACGATGTCGGCACGAGCCCGTACCTCGTCGACGACTTCGTCGGGGATCACGACAGCGTCACCACGGTCACGCCGGCTCCACCTTCGGTCGGGCCTCCCAGGCGGAACGCCCGCACACGCGCATCGCCGCCCAGGAGCTCGCTGACGCGTTGACGTAGCGCCCCGGTACCTTTCCCGTGTATGATGCGCAGCTCCGAAAGGTCATCCAGGATCGCCTGGTCCAGGGCCCGCATGAGCTCGACGTCGATTTCGTCGACGCGCATCCCCCTCAGGTCGACCTCGGTTCGCACCTCGCTCGTGCCCGGACCGCTCCAGCTCCCGGCCGATCGAGGCCGTGCATCCGGCTCCGCCAACGGCTCCAGGTCGAGGAGCGGTAGCTCCATGCGCACCTCGCCCACCTCGACCAGAGCCCGATCCGCTCTCACCTCGGCGATGCGACCCTTCGCGCCCGTGGCCCGGACGCGCACCCGGGATCCGACCTCCGGCTCGCGGATGCCGTCCGGCCTGTCCCCGGACGTCCGCGTGGCCGAGCGCGCCCGTCGCGCTTGCTCGGCCGCGACCTCGACCCTGCGCCTCGCACTTCGGGCGGCTTCGTCGAGAGCGGTTTCGGAGGCGGCCGCCCTCACCTGCGCGATCGCCTCCTCGACCTCGGTGCGCGCATCCATGAGAAGCCGCCTGGCGCGCTCGCGAGCCCGTGCGTCGGAGGATTGCTCGGCCTCACGCAACTCCCGCGACCGACGCTCCACCTCCGCCGAGCGCCGGCCCACCTCCGCGCGCTCCGACCGCAGCGCCTCGACCGCGGTCTCCGCTTCCCGCTCGCGCTGCTCGAGGTTCTGGAGGATCTCCTCCATACGGGCCTCGCCCCGGTCCCGATGCGACTCCGCCCGGTCGATGACCTCGGGGGGAAAGCCGAGCCGACGCGCGATGGCGAGTCCGTAGCTTCGACCCGGGCGCCCCTTCACCAGGCGGTAGGTAGGCTCCATCCGATCCGAGTCGAATTGGAGTGATGCGTTGACGATGCCGGTGCCCTCTCCGGCCAGCTGCTTGAGCTGCCCGAGATGCGAGGACACCACCGTCAGGCAACCGCGCCCGACCAGCACCTCGAGCACGGCCTGCGCGAGCGCTGCGCCCTCCGCCGGATCCGTCCCGGTGCCCATCTCGTCGATGAGCACGAGGGACTGGTCGTCAGCCTCACGTATGATATCCGCCAGGTTGGCGAGATGGGCGGAGAACGTCGATAGGCTCTCGGCGATCGATTGCTCGTCTCCGATGTCGGCGAAAACCCCGCTGAGGAGCGGAAGCCGGGTACCGGCTCCGACCGGAGGTACCACCCCGGACTGGGCCAGGCAGCAAACCAGTCCCGTCGCCTTGAGGAACACACTCTTGCCGCCCGTGTTCGGACCCGACACCACCAGCGCACGCTCTCCCGACAAGAGCTCCAGGTCGTACGGAATCACTTCACGTCGCAACGATTCCAGCAGGAGGGGGTGCCGCGCGTCCACCAGATGGAGGGTCCGCTCGCCCGGCGGAAGCATCTCGGGCACGGTGGCGCGCCAGGCCAGCGCGCTGCGAGCCCGCGCCATCGCGGAGTCGAGCTCCACGAGGGCCTCGAGGGCGCCCTCGAGGGTTTCGCGCAGCGGTGCGAGGCGTGCTGACAGCTCCCCCAGGATCCGCCGAATCTCTCGCGCTTCCTCGCGCTCCAGGTCACGAAGCTGGTTCATCAGCTCGATCGCGACCGGGGGCTCCACGAACAGGGTCGCCCCCGTGTGCGACTCGTCGTGCACGATCCCGGCCACCTCCGACCGGCCCTCCCGACGGATCGGAATCACGTAGCGACCCTCGCGGATGGTCACCGATCCGTCCGCCACGACGAACCGCTCGGGCAGGCCCTTCATGTAGGTCTCGAGCTGCCGGACGATCCTCGCGTGGGCGCCTCGCAGGCGCGCGCGAATCTGGCGCAGCTCCTTCGAGGCGGTGTCGAGCACCTCGCCGTCCCCGTCGACAGAGCGCTCTAACGCGTCCTCCGTGGGACGCTCCGCCAGGAGGCGCTCGCGGATCGGGGCCAGCTCCGGATGCTGCCCGTCCCGGGCATCCATCTCCCCGGAGGTGATGCGGGAAGCCCGAAGCAGTACGCCGATCCGGTGGAGCTGCACGGGCTCGAGCACCGCCCCCTCGGCCGCCAGAACCCGGAGCGCCGATCGGCAATCCGGGACCGCCGGGAGGCCCCACGATGGCTCCTCCTCGATGAAGCGCATCGTCGCATCGACCTGGCGAAGCATCGCGGAAACGCGGTCCCGGTCCGACGTCGGGCGGAGGGCGCGGAGGTGCTCCTTGGCCATGTCCGTGGCCGCCCTTCCGGCGACCACCTCCAGGACACGATGGAACTCCAGCACTCGAAGCGCGTGCTCGCTCACGAGCGACCCGCACCCCAGTCGGCCCACGGGGAGCCAGCGGCCCGGCCGCTCGACCCGTCGCTCCCGGGGACGGGCGTCACCCGTCCAGCTCCTCCCGGGCGATGCGGTTGGCTTCCTTCCCGTCGAAGCGCCCGCGGAGGCGCGGCATCAGCTGGGACATCAGGGCACCGATTTGATGGACGCCGCCCGCGACCAGCTCCTGGACCAGCGCGCGGACGTCTTCCTCGGACAGCTCCGCCGGCAGGTACGCGCGCAGCACCCGGGCCTGCGCCTCCTCGACGTCGGCGAGCTCCGGCCGCCCCGCCGCCCGCATCTGTGCCGCCGCGTCGTTGCGTTGCTTGATCGCGCGCGTCAGCACCAGAATGACCGCTTCGTCGCCAGCCTCGGCGCCACCGTCGATCTCGTGATTCCTGATCTCGGACAGTGCCGTGGACAGGACGAGGATCCGTTCCTTGTCGCGCAGCTTGCGCGCGGCGTTCAGGTCGCCCTGGATTCTCGCTTTCAGCTCGCTGGACACTGCTCTCGGGCTCACGGATCGGGTGCCGTCCACGTGCGGGCGGCATGATCCAGAAAGGTGATCGGATCGGGGAGGCCCCGCGATGGGAGCGCCATCGTCTCTCGTCCCGGCCGTGCCAAACCAGGGCCGCCCATGGCTCCACGAAGCGGTCGCCCCAGGGATCCCGCTCGCCCCATGGTGAACGCGCCGAAGGCCCGGAAGCTATCCAGCCGGCCGCCGGAGGGTCAACGCGTCTCCACGTCGCCCTCCGGTGCGCAGGGCCGGATCGCCGACCGGGCTCGACGCCCGTGCCACGTCACCCGGGAGGCCATCCCATCGCCCGACCGCCCAGCACGTGCAGGTGGATGTGGTGGACCGTCTGGCCCCCCTCGTCCCCGACGTTCAGGACCGTCCGGTACCCGCGGTCGGCGAGCCCCTCCCTTCGAGCGATGTCGCGTGCGACCAGCAGCATGCCGCCAAGCAGCGAATCGTCGGCCCCCCGCGCCTCGTCGAGGGACGAGACGTGCTTGCGAGGCACGACCAGCACGTGAACGGGCGCCTGGGGGTTGATGTCGCGGAACGCGACGACCTGCGCATCCGCGTGGACGAGCGTCGCGGGAACGTCGCCCGCCGCGATCTTGCAGAACAGGCAGTCGGGGCCGGTCATGGGGCACGTCCGGGGCAGTTTGGCGGTGTTCGCGAATCAGGCACCCTTTTCCCTCCGTCCGATCATGGTGCCTCGACGCGAGGGCGCGCAATGCGCCGATGGGTCGCCCTCGGGGGGCGCCTCCGGCCGAACGAGCCATGGAAGCGTCCCGACACCTGGTCGAAGTTGGGCATCCAGAGCCTCGACCACCTGGAGATCCGATGGAAACCCTCCCCGACACCGCCGAGACCGTGCTCCGACGACACCCCGCCCCAGCGTTACGCCTCAGCGAGCTGCTACGCCTGGTGCGACTCGCCCTGCGGGATCCGGCCCTGGACCGGGATCGCCTCCTGCAGTCGCTCAGCGCACGCCCCGAGCGCTTTCGCCTCCTCGATCCCTGGAAGGGGCCGTGGAGGCGCGTGGTGGAGGGCCGGGCCTCGAAGCCGCACGCCGAGCCTTGGGTCGTGCTGGTAGCCGATCCCGGAGGGGACGCGGGCGCGGCGGTCGAGGGCGTGTCCCTCGGTCGCATGCGCTCGTGCGTCCGCTGGATGGCAGGCGCCGTGGATCCGACGTCGGCCTGGTCGCTCGCGCGGTGGCACGGGCTCGCCCTCGCGGAGACCTCGGCGCGCGCGGCCCTAGTCAGGAAGGCTGCCTGAGGCCGTCTCCGTCGCGGGCGTCGATGACGAGGCGCACCGCGACCCAGTCACCGTCGCGGTCGATCTCGGTAACGACGAACCCCACCTCCTGGAAGTCGAGCTCCAACGAGGGCCATTCCTCGGCGAGGATCCCGGAGAGGATCAGCCACCCGTCGGGTGGCAGCGCGGCACGGAAGCCCAGGCGCAAGCCACGAAGGATCCCGGACTCGATGTTGGCGATCACCCCGTCCCACGTGCCGATCCCCGCGAGCTGCGCGCCGTCCACCCAGACCTCGCGACACGCCACCCGATCTCCCGCGTCGTTCCGCTCGATGTTGTCCGCCAGCGCCTCCATCGCCAACGGATCTCCCTCGAGGGCGAGCACTTCACCGGCCCCGAGATGCGCCGCGGCGATCGAGAGGACTCCGGACCCGGATCCGACATCCAGGATCCGTGACCCCGGCGTCACGGACCGCTCGAGCAGTCGCAGACACCCTCGCGTCGTCCCGTGCTCCGCGTTCCCGAACGCCATACCGGGATCGAGCACGAGCACGATGTCGTCGGCTTCGGCATCCACGCGACACCATGACGGGGTGACGACGAGGCGCCGTCCGACGCGTCGGGGCTCGAGCCCACGTTTCCACGTCTCCGCCCAGTCCTCGTCGGCACGCCAACCGACCGTGAGCTCGACGTCGGGAAGACCCACTTCGATCAGGGCCCTGCGGGCCGCATCCAGGAAAACATCCAGGTCCGGCGGCTCGGAAAGGTGCGTCACGAAGCCCTCGGCGCGCTCCTCCACGGCCCGGGCACCCAGGCGCACGAGGGCCTCGGCGACGAGGTCGTGGCGGGGGTCGTCCGGGCCGATGCGGGCACCGAGCTCGAGCCAGCGTCGGGGGAGCGCGCTCATCCCCCCGTGAACGCCTCCTTGACCTTCGACCAGAAGCCCTTGTGTGCCCGCCTCCCCACCTTGGCGGGAGGCGCGGCTTCCACCTCGGCGAGCGCGCGCATCGCGTCCGCCTGGGCCGCATCCAGGTCGGTGGGGGTCCATACAACCACCCGGATCAGCTGGTCGCCCTGCCCCCGTCCGTTCAGCTCGGGCAGGCCGAGCCCCTTGAGACGCATCATCTCGCCGCTCTGGATCCCGGCGGGAACCGAGACGCGAGCGGTTCCATCGACGGTCGGGACGGTCGCCTCGGTGCCCAGCGCTGCCTGGCTGAAGGTCACCACCAGCTCGTGGACCAGATCGACACCGTCTCGGACGAATCTCGGGTCCTCCTGAACCTCCAGGAGAACCACGAGGTCCCCACGGGGCCCGCCTCGGGGTCCGATGCTCCCCTGCCCCCGCAGCGTCAGGAAGTTCTCCGACGTGACGCCCGCCGGCACCTCGACCTCGATCGACTTCTCGGCCCGCACCCGTCCTTCCCCACGACACGTGCGGCAGGGAGTCTCGATCACCTGGCCCTCTCCGCCGCAGCCTCTGCACGGTTGGACGCTCACGAACTGGCCGAACACGGAGCGCTGGACGTGCCGCTCCTCCCCGGCCCCGCCACACACCGAGCAGACGGACGGGCTCGTGCCGGCCTCGGCGCCGGAGCCTCCGCACGCACCGCACTGGTCCAGCAGCGAGATCCGCAGCGTCTTCTTGGCGCCGTGAGCCACGTCCTTCAGCGTGAGGGGCAGCCGCAGGCGGACCGTTTGTCCCTTCCGGTTGGGCATCCTCGAGGTGCGCGCGCCCCGCGAGCCGAACAGGTCCTCCAGGCCGGCGAAGCCGCCGAAATCGCGCATGAACACTTCGATCGCGTCGGCGAAGTCGAAGCCCCCGAACCCCCCCGGGCCGGTGCGGCCCCTCAATCCCTGCTCGCCGTACCGGTCGTAGAGCTCGCGCTTCTCGGGGTCACGGAGAACCTCGTACGCCTCGGTAACCTCCTTGAAGCGCTCCTCGGACTCCTTCGAGCCCTCGTTGCGGTCCGGGTGGTACTTCAGCGCGAGCTGCCGGTATGCCTTCTTGATCTCCTCGGCGTCCGCGTCACGGGCGACGCCCAGGAGCTGATAGTAGTCGGCCATG
>QJYK01000287.1 GCA_003248075.1 Gemmatimonadota bacterium
CCCCGACGACGATCCCAGCACCCCCCAGCGTCACTCCGCGGGTCATGGCCAGCCAGAGGATACGGCCGGGCTCGGCACCCAGAGCGGCGCGAATGGCCAGCTCCGGGATCCGACCCTCTACGCTGAGGGCGATGACCCCGTAGATCCCCACGGCGGCCAGCGCGGCGGCGGACAGACCGAACGCCAGCAGCAGGATCATGGTCAGCCGCTCCGTCCCCAGCGACTCCGAGACCAGCGTCTCCAGTGTGGTGAACTCGATGGGCACGGTGGGGTCGACGTCGCGGACCAGCGCCCGCATGTCCGTGGTGATGTCCGTGGGCGAGCGGCCCTGGGTTCGTGACGTCACGAACATCCGACGGGCCGTCAGCTGGGTATGAGGGACGTACACGGTGGGCACGGGATCAATGGCCAGGGACTCGAAGTTCACGTCACCCACCACGCCGACGATCTCCCACTCGGTAAGCCGTTGGTACGCCACCGCGTTCGAGGGATTCAGGATCACGGCGACGCTGAAGTTGACCTGCTGTCCCAACGCCGGAGCCCCCTGGAGGATCTGGGCCACATAGCTTTCGCTCACCACGGCGACCCCAGGTCCTTCCGCGGGATCGTCCTCGGTGATGGTTCGACCCTCGACCAGGCGGACGCCCAGCGTCTCGAGGTAGCCGGGTCCGGACGGGCGGACCAGGGCACGCGGCGGCTCCTCCCAGTTGTCCATGCCCACCACGTATTGACTCATCGACAGCCCGTTGGTGGACCCGAGCGGAACGCTCTGGGAAGCGCCGGCCGAGGTCACGCCGGGAAGGTCCACGACCCTGTCTACGAGCTCCTGGTACAGCTGGCCCACCTCGTCGTAGTCCGGGTGCGTCGCCCGGGGGAGGTTCATGTCCATGACGAGCACGGACCGGGGATCGAAGCCGCCGTCGGCCCGCCGAAGACGATCGAAGCTGCGGACCAGCAGCCCGGCCCCGATCACCAACACCACCGCCAGCCCGGTCTGTCCGAGCACCAACGCATTGAAGACCCGCGCGCCCGACCGACCCCCCGAGGCACCACGCGCGCTGCCTCCCATGAGCGACTTGATGTCCGTCGCCATGAGGCGGAGGGCCGGCATGAGACCGAAGAGGACACCGGTCGCGGCCGTCAAGCCGAGGGTGAAGGCGAGCACGTTGCCATCGATGCCGACCTCGGCCAACCGCGGGAGCTCACCGGGCCCGATCCGGGACAACACACGAAGCGCCGCGACCGTCGCGAACAGCCCCAGGACCGCTCCCACGGCGGCCAGCGTGAGGGCTTCGGTGACCAACTGTTGCGCCAGGCGCCAGCGCCCCGCCCCCAGGGCGGCGCGGAGCGCGATCTCTCGGGTCCGGGTCGCCCCCCTGGAGAGGAGCAGCGTGGTGACGTTGGCACAGGAGATGAGCAGTAGGGTCGCCGCCGCGCCCAGCAGGATGAGGAGCGTCTGACTCGTGTCGCCCACGACCCACTCCTTCAGGTCCGTGGCCACGAACGTGCGCGCGTCGAAACTGGCCGATTCCTGCGCGAACCTCGTCGCGAGCACCCCGAGCTCCGTCTGTCCCTGGTCGAGGCTCGACTCGCTCGCCCGCCGGGCCACGCCGTCCAGGTAGAAGGCCGTCACTTCGTCACCGGGATCGAAGGCGACCCACAGGTCCGCACCGGCGGGATAGTCGAAGTCCTGGCCGGCCACGCCGACGACCGTATAGCTGCCGTTGCCCGCGGCGATGGAGGACCCGGCGATCGAGGGGTCTGCGCCGAAGGCGTTGGTCCAGAGCCGATGGCTCAGGACCGCGTAACCCGCGTCGCTCGCGGAGAGGTGCTCCTCCGGAACGAAGCCGCGCCCCAGGGTCATGGGCGCACCGAAGACGTCGAAGAATCCCTGCGTGACGACGTACGCCTCGGTCTTCAATGGCCGCGACGAGGGATCCTGGATGGCCACCTCGAGGCGGAACGCGCCCGCGAAGCCCTCGAAGTTGGCACTCTGCTCCCTCAGCCGGGCCATGGCGAATGGGCTCAGCCCCCCGGCCGTGGTGCGCCCGTCGGTCATGGCGGTTCCGACGTGCACGAGCGCGTCTGCTTGCCGGTAGGGCAGCGGCTGGATGACGACCGCGTTCACTACGCTGAAGATCGACGTCGTCGAGCCGATCCCCACCGCGAGGGTCAGCGTCGCGATGAGCGAGAAGGAAGGGTTCTTCGCTAGCGAGCGTATCGCGATGCGGACATCGCGCCAGAGACCCGACATGTGGGCAGCGTCCTTGCGAGAGGGGTGGTCAATAGGACTCCGTCACCTTCCCTGCGCAACCTGCCCACTCCGGACCCGGACTCCTCGGTTCGGACGACAGGTCCCTCGCGTGCTCACCCGCTTGCGGCGACTCGCCGTCGGCGTCACCGTCCCGACACGCATCCGTGGCCCCGAATTTGCCCTTCACGACCGCATGACCACCGCATTTCCAATGGGGGAGGCGCTCCCCGAGCACCGGGCGGAGCCTCGCTGGCGTGTCCTGAAGTTCGGAGGGACCTCGGTGAGCGGCGCGGACCGACTGGAGGTCATCGAGCGCGTCCTGCGCGAGCGGCTCGAAACCTCCCGCCCGTGTCTCGTCGTCTCGGCGCTGGCCGGCGTGACGAACCTGTTGGGCCGGGCCGCGTCGGAGGCCACGACGGGAGCTCACCTGGGCGCCCTCGAGGAGCTCCGAGAGCAGCACCGGCGCGAGGTCGGCCCGATGGCGCGCGGGGCGGCGGATGCCGACGAGGCAGTTGCCGGGCTCCTGCGGGAGGTCGAGCGCCTTCTCGAGGGCGTCCGGCTCGTCGGGGAGTGCTCGCCGCGCACGGGCGACCAGGTGCTGTCGGTCGGCGAGCGGCTCGCGTCCGAGCTGATCGCTTCGGGGCTTCGCGCCCGAGGGATCCCCGCACGCGCGGTCGATGCCGCCGGGTGCGTCATCACGGACGCGCACCACGGAGAGGCGGAGGTCGACTTCCAGGCGACCCGGACCGCGACGCGGTCCTCCATCGTATGGGACGGCGTGATCCCGGTGGTGACGGGCTTCCTCGGCTCGACGGCCCGGGGCGAGCGCACGACCCTCGGCAGGGGCGGCTCGGACTACTCGGCCGCGGTGCTCGCATGGGCGCTCGACGCCGAGGCCCTGGAGATCTGGACCGACGTGAGCGGCGTGATGTCGGCCGACCCGCGCACGGTCCCCGGAGCGCGCAGGATCCGCGGACTCGGGTTCGCGGAGCTGCTGGAGCTGTCCCACTGGGGGGCACGGGTCATCCATCCCAAGACGGTGCGCCCCGTTCGCGAGCGAGGCATTCCGCTGTACATCCGCAACTCGCTCGCCCCCGAGGATCCCGGGACGCGCGTGGGGCCCGGCGCCGACGCGCTGGGAGAGGGACCCGTGCGTGGCATCGCCTCGATCGACCGGGTCGCGCTGGTGCAGCTCAATGGGATCGGACACGGCGGCTCGTCGCTGGCCGCCCGCTTCCTGGGGGCGCTCGAGTCGGCCCGCTGCAAGGTCCTGATGGTCAGCCAGGGTTCGAGCGAGCGCTCCGTTTGCGTGGCGCTGGCACCCGAATCGGTCGAGGCGGCTCGCCGGATGACCCAGGAGACCTTCGACCTCGAGCGGCGCGCCGGCCTGCTCGACGACCTCGTGATCGAGCACGACTGCTCGATCATCGCCGTCGTGGGCGAGAGCATGCGAGATCGGCCCGGGGTCGCGGGCAGGGTGTTCAGCGTCCTGGGCGATCACGGCGTGAACGTGCGGGCGATCGCGCAGGGCTCCTCGGAGCTCAACATCTCGCTCGTCGTCCGGTCGGACGACGTCGAAACGGGGGTACGCGCGATCCACGAGGCGTTCTTCCCCCTCGATGCCGAGCCCGAGAGCGCCAGCGCGTCCGGACACGTCATGGGGGTCGTGGCGCACGAGGGCGAGATCGACGTCATCGATCTCGCGAGCCGGCTGATCGCGATCCCGTCGGTCTCGGGGCACGAGCACGGCATCACCGACTACCTGTCGAGGCTTCTCGCGGGGCGAGGCTGGAGGGTCACCCACCAGGAGGTGGCGGGGGGGCGCAGCAACCTGTGGGCCACCCGGGCTGGCGGCGGCGTCACCCTGTCGACCCACCTGGATACGGTGCCCCCGCACATCCCGCCCCGGGTCGCCGGCGGCAAGCTCTTCGGACGCGGCGCCTGCGACGCGAAGGGGATCGCCGCCGCGATGATCTGCGCCGCGGAGCGGCTGGCGGAAGACGGGGAGGAGTCGGTCGACCTCCTGTTCGTCGTGGGTGAGGAGGCCAGCTCGGACGGCGCCCGGGCCACCCGACGCCTCGATCCCACGAGCCGCTGGATCGTGAACGGCGAGCCCACCGAGAGCCGTCTCGTGAGCGCGTCGAAGGGATCGCAGCGTGTGATCGTGACCACCCGTGGCACCGAGGCGCACTCCGCCTATCCGGAGCTCGGGGCGTCGGCGATCGACGCGATGACGCGCCTGCTCGCCGACCTGCCCGGCATCGAGCTTCCGAGCGACGCGCTGCTCGGCGAGACCACGGTGAACGTGGGCCTCGTCCGGGGCGGCACGGCGGCCAACGTGGTGCCGAGCGCCTGCGAAGCCGAGATCATGATCCGACTCGTCGGGGACGCGGATCCCGTGAAAGCCCGCTTCGAAACCTGGGCGCGCGGTCGAGCCGAGCTCGCCTGGGGAAGTCACGTCCCGTCGATGCGTTTCCACGTGCTCGACGGATTCGACCCGACGACCGTGGCGTACGTTTCGGACATCCCCTTTCTCACCCGGTGGGGGAAGCCGCTTCTGTTCGGTCCGGGATCGATCCATGTGGCGCACACGCCCGGGGAGTACATCGACATCGAGGAGCTGCGGGCGAGCGTGGATGCCTACGCGCGGATCGTGCGCGGACTGCTTTCGCGATGACGGGCTCGACGACTCCGGTGCCCGTCGCGGTGCTCGGCGCGACCGGCGCGGTCGGTCAGACCTTCGTTCGGCTCCTCCAGGGCCACCCGAGGTTCCGTCTGGCGGAGGTCGCCGCATCGACGCGTTCGGTCGGGCGGACCTACGGGGAGGCGGCGGCGTGGCGGGAGGGGGCCCTCGATCGCGAGGTGGCGGGGCTCGACGTCTTCCCCTGCACCCCCGATGCCGTCCGGTCGCGGATCGTGTTCTCCGCGCTCGATGCGTCGGTGGCCGGCGAGGTGGAGGAGGCGTTCGCGAGCGCAGGGGGGGTCGTGCTCAGCAACGCGCGGAACCACCGCATGGCCGCCGACGTGCCTCTGCTCATCCCCGAGGTCAACGCCGACCACCTCGGGCTGATCGAAGCCCAACGGCGCCTCCGCGGCTGGGAGGGGGCGATCGTGACCAATCCGAACTGCGCGGTGACCGTGGCGGTCGTCGCGCTGGCGCCCCTCGCCGAAGCATTCGGCGTGCGCACCGTGTTCGCCAGCACGATGCAGGCCGTATCGGGGGCCGGCTACCCGGGGGTCCCCTCGCTCGACATCCTGGGGAACGTCGTGCCGCACATCGGCGGCGAAGAGGAGAAGATCCAGACGGAGGCGCAGAAGCTGCTCGGGACCTTCCGGGACGGACAGGTCCGACCCGCCGAGCTCACCGTGAGCGCTCACGCCAACCGGGTTCCCGTCGAGCACGGCCACACCGTGTGCATGTCCGTGAAGCTCGACCGCGGCGCGGGTCCCGACGAGGCGTTGGCCGCCCTCGAGGCCTGGCGCGGGGACCCGCGCTGCGCGGGCCTGCCGAGCGCCCCCGAGCGCGCGCTCGTCGTGACACGCGCGCCCGACCGCCCGCAGCCCCGCCTGGACGTGAACCTGGGGAACGGCATGACCGTCACGGTGGGACGCATCCGTGAGGATCCGGTCCTCGACCTGCGCCTCGTCGCCATGGGCCACAACACGGTCCGCGGAGCGGCGGGAGGGTCGCTGTTGAATGCGGAGCTGATGGGGCGGCTGGGCATGCTCCCCGGCGTGCCGGAGGGCGCGTGGTGAGCGGAGGACCGTCGCGTCTGGCCCTGATCGGGACGGGGCGCATGGGCTCTCTGGTAGCGGACGCCGCGCGTCGGAGCGGTATCGAGGTCTCGGCGCACCTCGGGCGTGGCGACATGACCGTGCATCCCGATCGCTGCCGCGAGGCCCTCGCCGACGCGGGGGTCGCCATCGACTTCACCACGCCGGACGCGGTCGTCGGGAACGTCGAGTTGTGCCTGTCGGCGGGATGCGCGGTTGTCGTGGGCACGACCGGCTGGTACGACCATCTCGACCGGGTGTCAGCGCGGGTCCACCAGCTGGATGGCGCGCTGCTCTGGGCGGCGAACTTCTCGGTGGGCGTCGCGCTCATGACCGAGCTCGCGCGGCGCGCCGGCGC
>QJYK01000313.1 GCA_003248075.1 Gemmatimonadota bacterium
GAACTGGACAGTCGGATCGCTCGACTCAACATCATCGATTGATTCACGACACATGCGTAATGGGTGGAGCAGCACGCAGGCGGCGTCGATGTCGAACTGTCTTTGGACGACGTGCTTACACCGAACGGCACTCTCGCCGTTGGAATACGATGTCGCGCCACAAAGTGAAGGGGGCGCGACCCAAGCGCCATGTGGCCATGCGAGCCAGTTGGGTGGGCGGGACAGCTAAACACACGTCGGGACAGGACTTCATTGTCATGTGCCCGGCGGCCCTAAACGCGTGAAAACGAGCGCCCGCAGGGACAGCAGGGGGACACGGTTGCGCCCGGTGCTTGGGCGCTCCCCGTTCAGGGCCCCCAGATGCAATCCGGGTGCGTTGCGGATACCCGGGCTTCCCCGGTTGAGGAGCGGGACGTCCCCGTCAAATGAGGCTACCCACCCATATGTGGCCGCACCCCACTGCTTTGGACCGGCTCCTAGCCCATCGGCGTCCAGACGGGCCGGACCGCGTCCGACCCCGGGAATACGCGGTTCGCCTGGGACGCCGTGAGATCGAATACGCCTCCCAGCACGCCTTTGAGCAGGGCCCGGGTGTCGAGGGTGGGTCTCAGATCCCGCCCCTCGAAGAGGTCGCGCTCGCCCAGCCCGGGCCAGTCCGACAGCACCACGCTGCGCGCCACGTGCGGCCCGAGCACGAACCCCGCCCCGGCGGTGCCGTGGTCGGTGCCACCGGTGCCGTTGGGGCGGGCCGTGCGCCCGAACTCGGTCATGACCACGACCGTGGTCGAGCCCCAGGCGGAGCCCATCTCCCGTCGAAGGAGCACGAGGCCGTCGGCGAGCTGAGCCAGGAGACGGTCCAGACGGCCTCCCTCCATCCCCTGGCCCGCGTGCGTATCCCAGCCGCTGAACTCGAGCGCCGCCACGTTCGGGCCCTCGGGATCCCGGAGGAATCGGCTCGCGGCGCGCATGATCGGCCCGATGCGCCCGCCCCCTCCCGGTCCGCTCATCGGGCCGGCTTCGTCCTCGAGGTCGCGGAGCTGAAGAGCGGCCTCGAAACGGTCGTACAGGACCCGGTCCGAGCGGTAGAGAAGATGAAGCCGATCGAGGTAGGCGTCGTCGAGTGAGCCGAGCTCCGCGGGCGACCAGGTCAGGACGGGATGCTCACCGTCCATGGAGCGCGGCAGCCCGGCCCCGACCGCGATTCCGCTCGCCTCTCCCCCCATCACCTGGAGCAAACGGTTGAGCCAGCCGTCCGACGTGCCCACCGGCCGATCGAGCCCCGTCTCGAGCACGGCCTGGCCGTCGAAGTGGCTGCGGGTACGGAACGGGATCGCCATGGCGTGCGCCGCTACCATTTCGTTCGCGTCCCACAGCTCTCGCAGCGAGGCGAGTCCCGGCGCGAGTGCGAACCCGTCCCCGAGTGGTACCAGTGCTTCGGGTCGGAACGCCATTGATCCGCGCAGGGACGCGTATCCCGGATCGCCGACGGGGACCACCGCCGCCAACCCGTCGAAGCCCCCCCGCAGGAGCACGAACACGAGTCTTCGCTCGCCGGGGACCCGAGCGAAGGTGACCGACGGCGCCACGAAGGTGGCCACTCCTCCCAGGCACATCCCGCGCAGGAACGATCTGCGATCCATGGTCACCTCCACTGGAAGGCCGGTCCCCCGAGCACGAGCGCCAGGCGCTCGGCGGGAGGAACGGACCGGTCCGCGACGAGGGAGCGGAGTGGACCGTCCGGCGGGCTTTCCACCACGTCGAGGAGGCTGACGGGATCGAGCCCGGAGGCCGCGATCCGGCGCGCCATCGACCGGGCCACCTCGGCTCGGCTCATGAGTCCGTCGGGGTCCGCCCAGTCACGCACCTCGTCCCCGAAACCCTTGGGAGCATCGGGCCCCCAGAGCGGATTCCGGAGCTGCTGCAGCAGCGCGGAGGCCATGGGCGGCACGGCCTTCACCCGAAGTGCGCGCAGGGCAGCGACGAGCCAGTCCTGGGGCGTGCGCAGCTTTCGCGCCTCCGGATCCCACGCCTCCTCCAGCCCGACGATCGCCCGCGCCACCGCTCCCAGATGTCCCCCACTCCGGGAGTACGACGTCGCGATGCGGTCGACGGCCTCCTTCGACGGGGTATCCGACACGAAGTGTCGCGCGAGCTTGGTTGCCAGGAAGCGTGCCGTGGACGGGTGAGCGCACAGGTCGCGTATGATCTCCTCCCCCTCGCGCTCTCCGGCGGGTCCGTATCGCCGGCCGAGCACTGTCTTCGTCCCGGGCTGATGGAGTGCGGGACGGAACTGGTACCGAGGAGGATCAGGAGTCGCGGCAGGGCCGGCGGCGGCCAGAGTCCACCCGGTCAGGATCCTGGCGACCGCCTCGACGTCCGACTGACGGTAGCCTCCTTCGACCCCGAGGGTGTGCAGCTCCAGGAGCTCTCGGGCGTAGTTCTCGTTCAGTCCCCGCGCCCGTCCCCCCCGGGCCGCCCTGCTTGCGGCTGGCGACTCTGGTCCGACCGAGGTGAAGTTGTCCAGGTAAACCAGCATTGCCGGATGGCGCGCCGAAGCAAGCACCATATCCGCGAAGCGCCCGAGCACGTGGGGACGGACGACGTCGCGCTCGTAGGGTCCGGCCAGCGGGATCACCTGCTGCTTGGCCAGCACCGAAACACAGAGATGATTCGACCAGAAAGCGACGAGACGCTCGACGTAGGGCGTCTCCGTCACGACTCTCCTGGTGAGCGCGAGCGAGCGCTCGTGCTGGAGGACCGCAGACAAGTCCCTGCGAGCCCTCCTGATGTCTTCGGGGTCGCCGCCGCGCTGCGCGACCCGCAGCCGGCGCGCGACCTCCGTCGGCGTGCCCTCGGCCGCGGCGGGGGGCTCCTCGAGCAACGCTGCGCGCGGGTCGAGCTGGTCCAGCAGCCATGCGCGCGGATCGCCAAGGGCGGATCGTTCGCCGATTCCCGCGCCCAGGCCGAAGCGGTTCAGCGCCCTCAGTGACTGATCCACGCGGCTCCTCCGGTCACCATGCCCTCTCGCCAGGAGACGGTGCGCGACCGTGTGCCGTTAAAATAGCCTCCGGGCGCAAGGCGCGAGCGCGGACCGAAGCGGGGCGCCCGCGCCGTGTCACCTCGGGTTTGGCGGGACGCTATACGATGCCCTGATCGAGCATGGCGTCCGCCACCTTCAGGAAGCCCGCGATGTTCGCCCCGTTCACGTAGTTGCCCGGGGTGCCGAACTCCTCGGCCACCACGACGCATCGTGCGTGGATGTTCTTCATGATGCCGTGCAGCCGCTCGTCGACCTCCTCCCGGCTCCAGGAGAAGCGCATGCTGTTCTGGGCCATCTCGAGGCCCGAGGTCGCGACGCCACCGGCGTTGGCGGCCTTCCCGGGCCCGTAGAGGATGCCGGCGTCGAGGAACAACTCGACCCCCGCGGGCTCGGTGGGCATGTTGGCGCCCTCGGAGATCACGTAGACGCCCCCGCGTAACAGATTCTGTGCGTCTTCGGCGTTGATCTCGTTCTGCGTCGCGCTCGGGAAGGCGCAGTCGGCCTTGTGCTGCCAGATCGGGTCGGTCCCGCGCCCCGGCTCCATCACCAGGGGCGTGAACACCGCCGATGGGTAACGGTCCGCGTACTCCTTGATGCGACCCCTGCGGAGGTTCTTCAGCTCTTTTACGAACCCCAGCTTGTCACGGTCGATTCCGGCTTCGTCGTAGATGTAGCCGTTCGAGTCGGAAAGGGTGACGGGCTTGGCGCCCAGGTCCAGCAGCTTCTCGACCGTGAACTGCGCCACGTTGCCACTGCCCGACACCAGGCACGTCTTTCCCTCGAGCGTCTCCCCTCGGGTCCCGAGCATCTCCGCAGCGAAGTACACGGCCCCATAACCGGTGGCCTCGGGGCGAATTAGCGATCCACCCCAGTTGAGGCCCTTGCCGGTGAGCACCCCGGTGAACTCGTTGGCCAGCCTCTTGTACTGACCGAACAGGAACCCGATCTCGCGGCCGCCCACGCCGATGTCTCCGGCGGGCACGTCGGTGTTGGGGCCGATGTGGCGGAACAGCTCGGTCATGAAGCTCTGGCAGAAGCGCATGACTTCCCCGTCACTCTTCCCCTTGGGGTCGAAGTCCGAGCCACCTTTGCCTCCGCCCATCGGAAGGGTGGTCAGCGCGTTCTTGAAGACCTGCTCGAAGGCGAGGAACTTGAGCATCCCGAGGGTCACCGAGGGATGGAAGCGAAGCCCGCCCTTGTACGGTCCGATGGCGCTGTTCATCTCCACGCGGAAGCCGCGGTTGACCTTCACCTCGCCCTGGTCGCTCACCCAGGGCACTCGGAAGAGGATCACCCGCTCGGGCTCGATGATGCGCTCCAGGATCCTCGCCGAGCGATACTCGGGTCGCTTGTCGAGCACCAGCTCGAGCGACTCCGCGACCTCCTGCACAGCTTGGTGGAACTCCGGCTCCGCCGGATTCTTGGCCTTCACGTCCTCCATGAGGCTCGTCGCGTAGGCAGCCATTACTCGCTCGTGGTTGTCTGGGTGGGACGTATTGGGCAGGAACTCGACAGGAGGGTATCGAAAGATGCGCCATTCCGCGCGACTTTGCACCCTTTTTCACACACGGCGACTCGAGGGTCCCGGTGGCCTGTGCTCAGGCACCCGCTCCGCCCCGTCTGGAAGGTGGGCGGCGCCGGCGCGACAGGCCGTAGATCGTCACACAACAGTCGTCGATCTCGTGGCGGCGCGCGCCCGCCGGCAGCTCGTGATCCGGGGCGTGCTCGACAGCCAGAACACGAGAGAAGGGCACCGCCAGCCACCGCTCGACGACCAGATCCAGCTTCCGCGAGCCATAGGGGGGATCGGCGAAGGCGACATCGTAGCTCCCTGCCTCCAGACGGAGCACGAAGGGAATGGCGTCCCGCTTGAAGATCCGAGCAGCCTTTCGTCGTGCGTTCGGGGGGTGTCGTGGGTCCGGGGGACGCAGGTGGCGGGCCGCGACGTTCGCTTTCAGCGCGTGCAGCGCCACGGCGCCGGACTCCACGAAATCGCAGGAGGCCGCACCTCGCGAGAGAGCTTCGAGGCCGAGCGCCCCCGACCCGGCAAAGAGGTCGAGGACGCGGGCGCCGCCCAGGTGCGCTTCAAGGACGTCCATCCAGCGGGCTCGGACCTTCTCGCTCGTGGCGCGCACGCGCCTTCCCGGGGACATGAGCTGCTTTCCCGCCCAGACACCACCGACGATGCGCATGACCCAAGCCTCGTGACTCCGGGGTCACGGTAAGGTGGAAACGAAACTGCTTCATTCAGGGCGAAGCAGCACGCCGCGACGCTCGCCGCCGTTCATGACCGCGATCACCGGCTTCGGAAACCGAAGGTGTCGCACGGCGCCGCGGCTGGCGACCTCGGGAGCGCTCGCAAGCCACTCCCAGTCGACGAACCCCTCGCCCGCGTCCTGGTTCACGGTGAAGTAGCCGACACCCAGCGCCGCGAGGTTCTGGTAGAAATGAGTTCCCTGGGACGGCGTGACTCGGAAGTCTCGAAAACCCGCCTCGACAATGACTCGCGCCCCGGAGATGTCCTCCCACTTCACAGGGATCCCGAGCCAGGGCTGGGTCGAGCCCCAACGTCCGACCCCGATCAGTCCGTAGAGGCGGCCCTCGGCTCTAAGGACGCTGTTGAAGTGGGCCACGGCGGCCGCGACCTCCGTGCTCTGGGAGCGCTCGTATCGGTTCCGGTCCACCACGACCCAATCGACCAGGTCGTCCACGCGGCCGTGTCCCAGGGTCGCGGGGCTCTCACACACCACCAGGGAACGGTCGATCGACTCGACGTCCCCGTCCTGGTCCTCGCGCGACGGGGCCAACGGACGCAGCTGAAGGAACGCCATCTCGGCCGGCTCGCCATCATTCGACGCGGGCAGCGTGGCGGCGAACTCGATCTCGACCGGCAGGCGCGTCCCGGCCATTCCCAACACGAGGAGTTCTCGCACGATATCCGCTAGAGGGAAGACCTGGTGCTTGAGGATCGGCGCGAAGGTCACCAGCGGAACGCCCCGACCCCGCAAGCCGTCGTAGACCGCGTCGTTCTCCGCGGAGTAGGTCGAGGCGACGGGCGCGAGTGTGCCGTCCTCCGCTGCCTCCTTGAGCGAATAGCGCTCGACCGGGCCGTCGGCGGCCCAGGCGTTCTCCGCCGCCCGGCCGAGCTTGAGCGCCCAGAAGTTGCGCTGGGCGCTGTTGAGCATCCCCTCCACTGAGGAATGATCGATGATGTGCCCCGGATGCGACGGTGCAAACCGAAGGCACGCCTCTCCTTCGGCGACCGTCTTTCCGAGGCCGAGCGCCACGGCCACGATGCCGTCCTCCGGCCGGGCGGGCGGCTGCGGGTAGTAGTTGTGTGAGCGCGCGACGCCGGCGAGGTGGGGATAGAAGCGGTCGCCGTGGCGCGCGCCGACCACGCGCTGGACGATCACCGCCATGGCTTCCTCTTCGACACGGTACGGCGTCGCGGCCAGGAAGGCGCGAGCACGTCGGCCGAAGGTGGTCGCGTACACGCGCTTCACCGCGTCCACCAGATGCCCGAGGCGCACCCGCGGATCCCGTGAATCGTTCGGGATCAGCCAGGTCCCATAGACGCCCGCGAGCGGCTGCTGGGGGGAGTCCTCGAGGAGCGACGACGAGCGCACCGCGAGGGGCGTGCGGACCACGTGGATGACGCGCTCAAGCGCGCTCAGCACCTCCGTTGGGAGGGGGGCCGCCAGGATACGACGGACAGTCTCGGCTTCGTCATCGGACTGGAGCGCGAACGTGCGCAGGTCGTTGTCGTCGAGGAACTGGTCGAAGACGCCGGTGCCCAGCACCACCGCCGCAGGCACCGTGATGCGCACGCCCGGGAGGCGCTCCGACAGACGCACCTCGTCCAACAACCGGGACGCGAACGCGAGCCCCCGTCCCTTCCCGCCAAGCGACCCCCCACCGATCTGGACGATGCCCTCCTCACCGTCGAAAGGCTCGTAGCGGAACGGGTTCACCGATCCGCGGTTGCGTTCGCGACGGTACCGGTCGATGTCGCGCACGAGCGAGGTGCGCAGGGCCTCCACGTCGGGGTAGTCTTCCAGGAGGCGCGGTCTGAGCTGACCTGCGAGCCCGAACTCGGCACGGGCCCGCAGCCATCGCGAGAAATCGTGTCGCAGCGCGTGGTACGCCACGCTTTCACCCGGAACCTCCGCGAGGCGCGCGACGAGCTCCTTGAGGTCCGAGGCTCTCGCGACCTCACCCCCGAGGGCATCCCTGAACACGAAATCGCCGAAGAACAGATGCTCGCTCAGATATCGCCGGAGCTGATGCAGGAAGTCCGGGGAGCCCTTCAGCAGGAAGCCGACGTCCAGCTCCTCCGCGGCCACTCGGTTCTCTTCGTGCGACGACTGCAGGGAGATGGGGGTCTCGGGCTCGAGCTCGCGGATCGCACCGACCAGCGCGCGGCCCGCCCCGGGATCCGAGACCCCACCCCTGGGGAACTGCATGTCGCTGAACACGCCCATGATCGAGCTGCGATAACGCCTGAAGTCCTCAAGCGCGCGCTCGTAGTTCGTCGCCAGCAGGATCTTGGGTCTCGCACGCATGCGCATGATGCGTTGGAGTCTGTTGCCCGCCTCGAACTGGACCGACTCCGACAGGTTGTGGACCTCCGAGTAGATGACCGGGAGGAACGCCGAGTAGAAGCGGACGTTGTCCTCGACGACCAGAAAGACCGGCACTCCGATGCGGGTATCCTGCTCGACGTTGAGTCGATCCTCCACGGCCTGTACGATCGCCATGAGGATGCGAGCGTCACCCTGGTAGAGGAACGAGGCGAGGATCTTCGACTCGTGCACGCGCTCCTCGACCACGCGGAGGTCCTCGCGGTCGTACGCGAGCAGGGTCACGGGTACGTCGAGCCCGGCCTCCTCGATGCGCCTCGCGAGCTCGACGGCGTCCATGTCCCCCACATCGGGGCTCGTGATGACGAGATCCACGGGTCTGCTGCCACCGCTCAGAAGGCGCATGACTTCGCGCCCCGAGGACACCCGCGTGAGGTCTGGAGGCTCCCTGGGGGACGCTTCCAGGAACTTGCCCAGCACCCGCTCGTGCAGGTGACCGTCCTCCGCGAGGATGAAGGACTCGTAGAGCGACGAGACCAACGCCACGTGTCGGACCTGATGGCTCATCAGGTCCCTGTAGCCTCCGGCGCGCGTACCGTATCGCTCGGAAAAGTCGAAGTAGGACTTCACCCCGTTCCCTCCGCTTCTACGCGACGGCTACCCGCGCCGCGGCAGCCGCGTGACCCGGCTCTGGCCGTCACCGCGCGACGCCAGCGTTTCCGCGGATGCCGCGGCCTCCGAGGTGCCCCGTGTGCTCGCCGTCCCGCAGGGTCACGACGCCGTTCACCACGACCAAGGGCACACCCAGCGGGTATCGGTGCGGGTCCTCGAAGGTCGCCTGGTCCCGGACCGTGGACGGGTCGAAGGCCACGAGGTCCGCGAAGGCCCCTCTGCGGATCTCCCCACGTCCGTCGAGACCGAGCCGCCTGGCGGGACGCCGCGTCATCTTCTCGATCGCCGCCTCCAGGGAGAGCACCCCCATGTCTCGCACGTATCGCCCGAGCACCCTCGGGAAGGTCCCGTATCCACGGGGGTGCGGCGAGCCTTCGGAGAGGGGTCCGTACGGCGCATAGGCGCCGCCATCCGAGCACAGCAGACCGAGAGGGTGTGCGACGAGCGCCGCTACGTTCTCCTCGGCCATCCCGTGGCCGATCATGCCGACGCCGCCTCCGTTCGCCTCCAGAAGGCGGAGCGTCAGCTCGTAGGGGTCCACGCCCCGTTCCTTCGCCAGGTCACCGAGCAGCCGCCCACGTGCCCAGGCCGTCTCGTCGTTGGCAGAGGCGATCTGAACCGCATTCCAGTCCCCGAGCAGCGCCACCTTGTCGCGGCACGCTCGCTCCAGCCGCGCAGCGGTCAGGGGGTCGCGAAGGCGCTGGAGGAACGCGTCCGTCCCGCCGGCGCGCGCCGCCGTCGGAAAGAGGTTGGAAAGCCCGGTCTGATAGGCCGTGTACGGATAGCAATCGAAGAGCACGTCCTCACCCGCCGCCCGAGCGCGTCGGATGAGGTCCAGCACCACCTCCTGCTTCCAGTAGTTCCGCTGTCCCTGCGCCTTGAGATGCGAGATCTCGACCGGCACTCCGGCCATGCGCCCTACCAGCATCGCCTCCTCGACTGCGGCAAGGAGACGGTCGTCCTCGTTGCGCATGTGCGTGGCGTATGGATACCCGGTGCCCCGGAGCTCCGAGGCCAGCGCGACGAGCTCGCTCGAGTCGGAAAACCCGGACGGCGTATACTCGAGCCCCGAGGACAGCCCGACACACCCTCCTGCCAGGGCGCGGCGTACCTCATTCCGCATGCGCCCGATTTCCTCTTCGGTGGCCGGTCGGTCATCGACCCCCACCACGAGACCGCGCACCGCTCCGTTGCCGATCATGCTCGCGACGTTGACGGCCGGACGGGCGCGATCGATCGCGGCCAGGAACCCCGGCGGATCGCGGAAGTCGATGTCGATCCCGTAGCGCTCCCGCCAGCTCTCGCGTCGCCTCTCGTACTCTTCCGCGTCCCACGGCCCGATCGAGCCGCCGTCCTGGCCTACGACCTCGAGCGTCACTCCTTGCCGAATCCGACTTTCGGCCCTGGGCTCGATCAGGAGGGATGTGTCTGCATGCGAGTGGACGTCGATGAAGCCAGGGGCCAGCGCGAGGCCCCGAAGGTCGATCTCGTCCGCGCCGGCCGGAAGTCCACTCCCCAGCTCGGTGATGACGTCACCGGTGATCGCCACGTCTCCCACGCGACCCGGGGCGCCCGAGCCGTCGAAGACCGTGGCTCCCCTGAGCACCAGGTCCGCGCGGCGCCTCGAGCCCAGGACGATCCGGGGCGCACCCAGGACTCCCGCGGCGGCCAGGGAGGAGGTCTGAACGAAGGACCTACGGGAAATGCTCATGGAAGGCTCGGAGATCGGATCACCCTCTGCGCACGCGACCGGGCTCGAGACCTCCAGCGTGGAGGATCTTTTCCTGCAGACGCTCGGCCTCGTCGTCCGCGAAATCGAGGATGCGGCGGAGTGCGTCTCGCGTGACGGCGTACGTCTCGACGGGGAAGTCCGGCCCTTCGGCGTGGCGTAGAGCGCCCTCGAGCGCATGCAGCTCGCGTTCGGCCTTCTCGGCCGCCCGTCTCAGCCTCGCCAGCGCCTTGCGGGCTTCGGACTCCGCGCTGCTCACGACTCGGCCTCCTGCTCGGTGCGTCACATCCTCCCGCAGAAAGTGCCCGAGGTGAAGGCCGACAGCAATGCCACCGGGCGCCGCGGCGGCGCCATCTGAACGGCCCTGGGGGAGAGGAACGAATCGGGGGTCGGGGGTAAGGCACGGCCATGAGCGAACGCTTCGACCTGATCGTCGTGGGAGCCGGCCCGTGCGGGATCGCTGTCGGCGCGGCCGCGCGCCGCGCCGGATTGTCCTGCGCCCTCTTCGACCGGGGGGCCATCACCGCGTCGCTGCTCAACTACCCGTATTACATGACGTTCTTCAGCACGGCACGGATGCTGGAGATAGGGGACGTGCCCTTCACGATCCCCAGTGACAAGCCGACGCGCCGGGACGCCCTCGCGTATTACCGCTTCGTGGTCCGGCATTGGGACATCGACGTGCGTCAGTACGAGTCGGTCCAGGAGGTCCACGGAGTCGCCGGGGACTTCACGGTGCGCACGCGTCGCACCGGCGGCGAGGAACGGGCCTTCCGATGCGCCGCGGTGGTCGTCGCGACCGGGGGATTCCACGAGCCCAATTGGCTCGCCGTTCCGGGCGAGGACCTGCCGAAGGTCCTCCACTACTACAAGGAGCCGTTTCCGTTCTACGACCAGGACGTGCTCGTGGTGGGCGCGGGCAACTCGGCCGTCGAGGCGGCTCTGGAGATGTACCGCAACGGGGCCCGCGTGACCATGACGCACTTCCTGGACACCATCGACCGCGGCGTGAAGCCCTGGGTGGTTCCCGACATCACCAACCGCCTGGAGCGAGGCGAGATCGCTGTCCACTGGCGCCACCGCGTCGCGGAGATTCGGCCGTCATCGGTCCTGCTCTGCCCCGAGGACGGAGGCGTTCCGGTGGAGCTCCCCAACGACTTCGTCCTCGCGATGACGGGATGGCGAGCCGACCCGAGGATCCTAAGAACCCTCGGTGTGAAGATCGACGAGGAGACGGGAATCCCCGAGCACGACCCGTCGACCATGGCGACGAACGTCCCGGGCATCTATATCGCAGGTGTCATTGCCGCCGGGCACAACGCCAACCGCATCTTCATCGAGAACGGCCGCGAGCACGGCGGGAGGATCGTCGACCACCTCTCCGGATAGGAGTGCGCCATGTCCGAGCCGCCGTGGATCTCGCGCAGGAGCTTCGTCCGCGGCGCCGCGGCGCTCGCCGCGCTTCCCCTTCCGGCCGCCGCGACCGCGATCGAGGCGGCGTCCCGCACACCCCGCCGCGGCTGGCCCGGGTACGAGGACGCGCTCGTGATCGACTTCCTGGCCAGCCCGGGCTACTTCAACTACCCGCTCGATCCGCCGCTGGACGCGACCATGGTGCGCAACGCCGCGCAGTCCGGCATCACGGCGGTCAACCTCACCGTCAGCCAGGGCGACTTCGAGCAGACGGTCGCCGATATCGCGCGCTGGGAAGCCAACATCGATCGCCATCGAGGCGTGATCACCCGCGTGCGCTCCGTGGAGGATCTGCTCGCCGCCAAGCGCGATGGGCGCTTCGGCATCGTCTACGGCTTCCAGGATACCGTCCCTGTGGGTCCCGACCTGGGCCGCCTCCAGGTTTTCCGCGAGCTGGGGGTGATGGTCGTCCAGCTCACCTACAACGTGCGCAACCTCGTCGGTGACGGGTGTCTGGAGCCCGGCAACGCGGGATTGAGCAACTTCGGGCGGGACCTGGTCGCCCGCATGGACGAGCTCGGTGTGCTGGTCGACCTGAGCCACTGTGGCCAGCGTACCACTGCCGAGGGCATCGCGGCCTCGACGAATCCGGTCGCGATCACGCACAGCGGATGCGCGGCGGTGGCGCCACATCCGCGCAGCAAGTGGGACGCCGAGCTGCGGGCCATGGCCGAGCGCGGCGGCGTCGTAGGGATCTACCTGATGCCGTTCCTTTCGCCGGGACGTGCGCCGACCGCGGACGACGTGGTGAGGCACATCGAGCACGCCATCCAGGTGTGCGGAGAGGACCACGTGGGCATCGGCAGCGACCTTTCGGTCACCCCCATCGACGGCTCGGACGAGTATTGGCGACGCCATCGGGAGTTCGTGGCAGGACGGATCGAGCGCGGCATCGCGGCGCCCGCGGAGGATCCGGACGTCCTCTTCACGGTGGGCGACCTGAACTCGCACCGGCGAATGGAGCTGATCGCGGACGCGCTCGCGGCCCGCGGGCACGACTCCCGCCGGATCGAGAAGGTGCTCGGCGCAAACTGGGTGCGTCTCTTCAGGGAGGTCTGGAAGGGGTAGGAGACCGCCGTCACGTTCTCGTGAAGCCGGCGGCGTCCGCGCTCGCCACTCGGCCGCCGATGGGTCGGCGGCGCAGTCGGCCGCCACGGTCCGACGTTCGGTTCAGAAGCGCGCCCGGAGGAGTGGCACGGTCAGGGCAGGCCGCCAGCGCTTTCGTCCGTCGCCGTCAGGGGGCAGCAAGGTCGGCATCGGAAGCGGCATTCCGAGACGGACGTGGCCATCACCGACGTTGACGAGCGCGAGCCCCTCGTCGTCGGAAGGCCCGCGGACCGTCGAATCCATGCCACCGGTTGCGACGGCGCCGACCACCAGGCCCGTGAGGCTTCCCGCCAGCGCGATTCCAACGGCCGTCTTTTCGCTCTCCCCCTGAACGATCAGGTCGATCCCGAGCCCTCCGAGGCCGCCTATGACCCCGCCGACGCTGACCATGCGGATCCGGTTTCTGCTCCACCCGGACCGATCCGCCGCCCACGCGCCGAGAGCCAGGCCGGCGTTCCCCGCCACCAACGTGACCAGTAGTTCGTCGTCACCCTCGAGGTCGCTGAGGATCGCCGAGGCAAACCCGAGCCACGTGCCCCAGAGCGCTCCGTGGTTTGCCGCGGTGGCGACCGCGTGGCTGACCGGCTTCCGCGCGATCAGGCTCCCGGCGACGACCCCGGCCACCCCGCCGACGATCATGGCGGCGAAGCGCTCCTCGGTGCCGCTGTCCGCGTAGCAGAGGTCCAGGTCGCATACGAGGTCCTCACCCAGGTCCAGCACCTCGGCCACACCGAAGCCCTGCCAGGTGCCCCACGTCCCTCCGAAGGTGATCGCCCGGGTCTGTCCGGGGCTGAGCGCGGAGCGGGCGAGGGACCGGCCGGCCAGAAGGCCCGCGGGACCGCCCAACAAGAGGCCGACGCCATAGGGCGGCGATTCGTTGGCGCCGAATGCCGCCGGAACGGCGACCCCGAGCCAAAGACCGAAGGTCGTCGCCCACACCTGCATCTCCGAGCGCCCACTCTGCCCCAGCACCTCACCCGACCTACCGGAGAGCCGTTCCCGAGCCGCAGCACCGGCCGACGTCTGCCCGAAGCGCTCGGCGATCAACTGATAGATCGCCTCCGCTGCCTCGAGCCGTCCCTGGGCTTCGAGGATCCTGGCCGCATCGAACAGCACCGCCGCGGAGTCGGCCGGCGTGATCTGGGCGGCAGCGGGCGCGGCCGTCTCGCAGGCCAACAAGGCTGCGGCGAGGAGGGAGGCCCGGCCGAGTCGGACGATGACGCCCATGGGTGACCTCGATCTGAAGGCGACGGACCCTGGGTGGTACCGGCCCGACCCCCGCGAGTTCGCGCCCGGGCAAGACGGAGTCCTGCCTCTCAACGAGCGGCGGGGATGGAACGTGACGAGAGCCCGCGAGCCGGTCTCAGGCGTCTCCCTCAGCGGGGGAGCGGTGTGCCCTCCACCCCCCGCCTCACGTAGGCGAGCGCGATCGTCTCGTCGAACCTCGGGGACGCGACCGCGGACGTCACCACTGCAGCGGCCCGCTCCTCTCCATCCACGAAGAGCTCCGTCCCCTTCACCGGGCTCGGAACGTCTCCCAGATGCAGAAGGGTGAGCGCCCGGTTCACGTGGCCACGATCCCGGATGCGGACGATGACCTCCTGGCCCGTGAAGCACCCCTTGGCGTAGTCGATCGCCCGGCCGTGGATGCCTGCTTCGACAGGGATCGTATCCTGATCCATGTCGGTCCCGAATGCCGGCCGGCCGGCCTCTACGCGGAGCGTCGTCCAGACCCCGAGCCCAGCGGGCACGGCGCCAGCCCTGCGGAGCTCGTTCCACAGGGCCAGGATCGGTCCGTTGCGTCCCCGGACGTCGTAGCTCTCCGGCCAGACTTCGCCGGAGCGAGCGACCACGAGCGACTCCGCAGCAGCGCCACCCACGGCCCGCCAATCGCCCTCCTTCAGCTCGGACAGCTCCTCGGCATCCACGCGCAAACCCAGCGCCAGCCGAGAGAGGAGAACCGCCGACTCGGGTCCCGTGACCGACAGGGCCGCGGTCGTCGTGGTGACGTCCTCGACACGACCGAGACGGGGTGGCATGAACTTCGCCAGATGCGCCAGAAGTCCGGCCGCTCCCGCAACCGGGACGTCGAGGAGGAACCCCGCTCCGGCCTCGTCGCCGAGGCGATAGCACCACAGGTCGGTGACCATCTTGCCCTTGTGGGTGAGCACCGCGTGGTACGTGGCAGTTCCCATCAGCACGCCGGGCATCTGACTCGAGGGCGCCTGGGGAACCACACCGGTCAGGATCCCCTCAAGCATTCGGGCCGGCTCGCGACCCGAGACCCGCAGGCGCATGCGGTGGCTGCGGTCGAATACCGCCGCCGTGGTCGTGGACGCGCGGTACTCCGCGGCCGGATCGCCGAAGTGCCGGACCAGCTCAAGGCCGTGGTAGTCCCCGGTCCGGCCCCCCGCCGCTCGGGCCGCGGCGAGGAGTGGAGAGGGGTTGCCCTGGGTCATGGGTCCTCCGTGTCCTCCACCGGAACCGGGCGACCCGACCGAAGGCTGTCGACCATCCCACGGATGCGTTCGGCGTCCGCGGCGCCGGGCGCCAAAGTCAGATAGGCCTCGAGCTGCTCCACTGCCTCGCCGCGTCGGCCGAGACGGGCCAGCAGCAGGCCGCGCGACCGGTTGTCGCCACGCGAGGTCGGATGGATCAACAGGATGCGCTCCACTGCCGCCAGTGCACGGCGGTGGTCCCCGACGTTGACATACACGCTCTTGAGATTGGTCATGAGCCTCGCGAGCATGTCGCGCTTCCCCGCCCTGCGCAGGAACGCGTCCTGCAGACGGACCATCCCCCCGTATACGTGGTCCAGCAGCTCCTGGGCCTGGTCCGCGAAGCGGAGCTTGCCGCCGTCGAACGGATCGATGAGGAGCTCGACGGCATCACCCTTGAACCGCACGAGGAAGTGCCCCGGGAAGTTCACACCCTCCAGAGGCAGCCCGAGCCTCCAGCCGACCTCGAGCACCACGATCCCGAGGGTGAGGGGGATGCCGAGGCCCCGATCCAGGACGTCGTTCAGGAAGGAGTTGCGCGGGTCGTAGTATGCGTCTCGGTTTCCGCGGAAGTTCCGGCGCTCGAACAGCATCTCCAGCATCTCCTGGAGGACGACCAGCGGCGCGGTCTCGTCGGCCAGTCGGTCCTTCACCTCCTCGGCCATCTGATCGAGGCGCGCCAGGTAGAGCTCCACCGGGAGTTGCGGGTACTCCTCGGCCGACACCAGCAGCGCACCGCGAGCCAGGCTCATGTCGGCCTCGGTCTTCGCGACCTCTGTCGCGAAGCGTGACCTGGGTGACTGAGTTGGAGCAGCCATGATACGTCGGGTAGGTTGGAGCGGACTCGACCCGCTGGCGAAGATCCCGGGGCGAGCCTTCGATACCCTGGCGCTGCTCTGAGTTTCCACCGCGAGGTCGATCCCCCCGAGATGATGCCGACTACCCACCCTCCGACACGCCACATGGCCATCCTGTGGGCGGGCCTGTGCGCAGCGGCCCTTCTCTCGCTCCCTGCGCCCCTGACTGCGCAGGGTGTGATCATCGGCGGACACGTCGGGCTGGTCTCCTCGCGACAGCTCGTCCGCGGTGCGGACGCGTCGGAGGAACGAACCGGTTTTCTGGCGGGCGCGTTCGCACAGGTGGCGACGCCCCTGCGTTGGGCGGGTGTCCTCGCCGAGGCCTCCTTCGTGAGGCGAGGCGGTCGCTTCCCCCTGGAAGGGGGACAGACCGGAGAGGTTCAGGTGGACTACCTGGTCTTCGGCGTCGCGCCGGTCGCACGCCGCCAGCTAGGTCCAATCCGCATCTTCGTGTACGGGGGACCCTCGCTCGAGACGTACCTCCAGACCCGAGCCGCCGCCGAGCTGTCCGCCGCGTACCGCGAGCCGTCGGACCAGATCTTCTCCGTCCAGATCGGTGGAGGTGTGCAGGCCGAGCTCAAGCGCGGAGTGGTCCTGCGCCTCGAAGCCCGCCATGTGGAGGGACTCTCGCCGGCATTCGACTCCGCCGCGGGCGAGCTCAGGCACCGCTCGCGCGAGCTGCTGCTGCGCCTCGGACGGCAGCGCGGCCTCTGACCGTTCGCCAGCGGGCTCCGCTCTCCTCATGTTGCCGGCACCGCCCCGCTTCAGAGACCGCAAAGGTCGCACGGAGGAAAGAGAATGATGCGTGCACGCACGAGCCTCGGGTATGTGTCCCTGGTGGGGCTCTGGACCACGTTCGCACCTGCGGCGCTCGCGGCTCAGCGGCCGGGAAGCGGCGACGCCCAGGCGGAGCTCCCGTCCATCGAGGACCGGACGGCGGGGATGTCCCGCATGGAGGGCTTCCTTCCATTGTATTGGGACGCCCGGCAGGGACAGCTCTGGATGGAGGTCCCACGGCTGGACGAGGAGATGATCCACTTCGTGGGGTTCGGCGCGGGGCTGGGGTCCAACGACCTCGGGCTCGACCGCGGGGCGCTGCGTGGCTCCGAGATCGTGCGCTTCGAACGCGTGGGCCGGAAGGTCCTGATGGTGGAGCCCAACTACCGGTTCCGCGCCCAGAGCGACAACCCGGCCGAGGTCCGAGCCGTTCGAGACGCCTTCGCCCGCTCCGTGCTCTGGGGCTTCACCGCGGCCGCGGAGACGGGGGAGCGGGTTCTGGTCGACGCCACGGACTTTCTCTTGCGCGATGCCGTCAACGCGGCTCAGAGCATGAGACCGGGGAGCTATCGACTCGACTCTGGGCGCAGCTCGGTCTTCATGGAGGCGACCGCCGTCTTTCCGACCAACACCGAGATGGAGGCCGAGCTCACCTTCGTGCTCCAGGGAGCCGGCGGAGGGGGAGGCTTCGGGGGCGGGGGCCTGGAGGGAGTCGGATCGGTCGCTTCCACGGGCGAGGCAGCCAGCATTCGACTGCACCACTCTTTCGTGAGGCTACCGGACGATGGCTTCGAGCCGCGCCCCTTCGATCCCCGTGCCGGTTTCGGGGCCACGACCTTCGAGGACTACGCTGCGCCTCTCGGCGAGCCGATGACCACGCGCTACATCCGACGCCATCGGCTGTCCAAACGCGATCCTTCATCTTCCATGAGCGATCCGGTCGAACCGATCGTCTACTACCTCGATCCTGGTACCCCCGAGCCCATCCGCTCCGCGCTTCTGGACGGCGCCCGGTGGTGGAACCAGGCTTTCACGGCGGCCGGATACCGTGACGCGTTTCGTGTCGTGCTGCGCCCCGACAGCATCAGCCCCCTCGATGCGCGCTACAACGTCATCAACTGGGTCCATCGCTCGACCCGGGGTTGGAGCTCCGGTGGCTCGGTATCCGATCCGCGCACGGGCGAGATCATCAAGGGCGTGGTCACCCTCGGCTCGCTACGTATCCGCCAAGACTACATGATCGCGGAGGGACTGTTGTCGCCGTATGCATCCGGGGACGAGGCGCCACAGGAGCTGACCGAGTGGGCCCTGGCCCGGATCCGCCAGCTCGCGGCCCACGAAGTTGGTCACACGCTCGGCCTCGGGCACAACTACTACAACAGTGCGAGGGGCCGCATCTCGGTGATGGACTACCCCCACCCGCTCGTGACGCTCGCGTCGGACGGCACCCTCGATCACTCCGACGTCTACGACACCGGGATCGGTGAGTGGGACAGAGCCGCGATCGCGTACGGATACCAGGACTTCCCCGACGACGTCGACGAGCCACGCGCGCTTGCGACGATCCTGTCGGAGGCCTGGGACGACGACGTCCGCTACATGACCAACCAGGACATCGGGACGACTCCCCAGGCGGACCAGTGGGCCAACGGGACGGACATGGCCCGGGAGCTCGAGCGGTCCATGGACGTTCGCCGCGCAGCCCTGGGCGGCTTCGGGGAACGGGCGATCCGCAACGGGGCTCCCATGGCCACGATCGAGGAGACCCTGGTTCCGCTCTACCTGCACCACCGCTACCAGGTGGAAGCGACCGCGTCCGCGGTGGCCGGTGTCGAGTACGTGTACGCGCTCCGCGGTGACGGGCGACGGCCGTTCCGTCGTGTACCCGCGGATGCCCAGCGGAGAGCGCTCGACGCGTTGGCACGCACCCTCCGGCCCTCCGAGCTCGTGTTACCCCAGGACGTGCTCGCCGCCATCCCCCCACGCCCGCCCGGATACGGCCGACACCGTGAGCTGTTCCCGCGCTATACCGGGGGCGCCTTCGATGCGATCACTCCGGCGGTGGTTGCCGCCGTCCACACCATCGCAAACGTATTGACCGCGGACCGAGCCGCACGGCTCGTGGAGCAGCATTCGCTCGACCCGGCCCTGCCCGGGCTGGAAGAGGTGCTCGTGTGGTCGATGGATGCCAGCTTCGGCGCGCAGGCGTCGGGTGCCTACGAGGAGGAGGTGCGGCGGGCGGTGCAGGACGTCGTGACCAGACGCGTCGAATGGCTGGCGGCCAACGCGGCGATGCCTCGCGTGCGCGCGACCGCCACGGCAACGCTGCAGGAGCTGGTGGCTCGACTGGCTGAGAGCGAGGACCCTTTGGCCACCGCCCAGGCGTTCGAGATACGTCGCTTCCTGAGCCGACCCTCGACGGCCACGGAGCCTCCGGCGGGGGCGGAGGCGCCGCCTGGGGCTCCGATCGGACAGCCCGCGCCCGATTGGCTGGGTCCGCTGGGTACGTCCTGGTACGATCCGCTCCTGTGGGGCCGTACCGGCCTGGCGTCGGATGCCTGCTCGTGGGATGAATGGAGCTGGTAGCCACGCCCAGGTCCCTATCGACGGACCTTGGCCGGGGGACGCCCCCCGGCCACTTTGGGCGTTCGCACACCCACCTTGAGACGCAGGAGGTCCATGGCCGACGAGCCGCGGGACAGGCGGCCGGAGATCCGGCTGTCCCAGCTCAGCCACGGAGCTGGTTGAGCGTGTAAGCTCGGAATGTCCGAGCTGGCGCAGGTCCTGCGCCACCTGGTGCCCGTTCAGGACCCCAACGCCCTCGTGGACGCCTCCACGGGGGACGATGCCGCGGTGTATCTGATCGCTGAAGACCGCGCGTTGGTCGTGACCGCCGATTTCTTCACCCCCATCGTCGACGACCCCTTCGACTTCGGTCGTATCGCGGCGGCGAACGCCCTGTCCGATCTCTATGCGATGGGCGCCAGGCCCCTGTTTGCGCTCAATCTTCTCGCCTTCCCACGCCCGCTCTTGAAGGAGGGGCTTCTCGAGCGGATCATCGAGGGCGGCGGCGTGGCCTGTCGCGACGCAGGCATTCCCGTGCTCGGGGGTCATTCGATCGACGATGCGGAGCCGAAGTTCGGGCTCGTGGCCATCGGGGAGACGCACCCCGCCCGCCTCACCACCAACGCGGGGTTCCGCCCGGGAGACCGACTCGTCCTCACGAAGCCTCTTGGCACGGGCGTCGTCGCCACCGCGATCAAGGAGGGCACTGCTCCTCCCGAGGTGATCGTGAAGGCCGTCGACGTGATGGCGACGCTCAATCGCGGAGCGGCCGACGCGATGCTCTCGACCGGAGTGCGCGGCGCCACCGACGTCACGGGCTTCGGACTGCTTGGACACCTGCGGACCGCGCTGAGGGCGTCCGGCGCGGCAGCGCGACTCACGGCTGCCGACGTACCCCTGCTGGAGGGAGCCGTCGAGCTCGCCGAGGCGGGTTGGGTGCCCGGAGGCACGCGGCGGAATCTGGAGGACGTGGCGCCCGATCTGGTCTGGGAGGGCGACATCCCGCTCGCGCTGCGCACCCTGTTGGCCGATGCACAAACGTCGGGGGGGATCCTGATGGGTGTCCCCCCCGAACGCCTGCCAGAGCTGCTGGACGCCCTCCACGGTAACGCCCCCGTGGCGGCCTCGATCGGGGAGGTGGTCGCCGGGCCTCCGGGCTCGATCTCGGTGCACTGAGCCCCGATAGGCCTCAGGCCGTGGCGACGGCCTCTTCGTCCTGCTCTCGCGCCGGCTTCCGCTCCAGGCGCTGCGTGTGCTCCTTACCGCCGGGATCCGAGGACCTCAACGCGATCGCCATGACCTCGTCCAGTGTCTCGACCAGGTGAACTTCGAGCCGCTCCTGGACGTCGCGGGGGATATCCTCGAGGTCCCCCTCGTTGTCGCGGGGCACGATGATCTCCTGAGGACCTTCTCCTTCACGCCTCCGATCGGAAGCACGCGTCCGGTCAGCGTCAGCTCGCCGGTCATCGCGACGTCCCTCCGCACTTTGCGGCCGGACACCGCCGACACCAGGGCCGTCGCCATGGTGATGCCCGCAGAAGGCCCGTCCTTCGGAATCGCGCCAGCCGGAACATGGATGTGCACCTCGCGGCCCTTCAGGCCCTCCTCGGGGATCCCGAGCGAGTCCCAATGAGCCTTGGCATACGACAGCGCGGCGCGACCCGACTCCTTCATGACGTCCCCGAGCTGCCCGGTCAGAACCAGGCCGCCATCTCCGGGCATCACGCTGGCCTCGACGAACATGATGTCGCCGCCCATCGGGGTGTAGAACATGCCCGTGGCGACACCGACCGTGTCCTCCTCGGCCATGCGCTCCGGGTGGACGCGCGGCCGCCCGAGCAGGTCGCGCACGTCCTCCGACGTTGCGCGCAAGTGCTCGATCTTCCCGGCCGCGATCTGCCGCGCGACCTTGCGCGCGAACTTGCCGATCTCTCGCTCGAGCTGCCGGACCCCCGCCTCGCGCGTGTAGTTCTGTACGACCATCAATACGGCCTCGTCCTCCATCTGGAGCTCTTCGTCGGTGAGGCTGTTCTCCGTACGCTGGCGCGGAAGCAGGTAGCGTTTCGCGATTTCCAGCTTCTCCGCCTCGGTGTAACCCGCGAAATCCACTCGCTCCATTCGGTCGAGCAGCGGGCCCGGGATCCGGTCGAGATAGTTCGCGGTAGCGATGAAGAGCACCTCGGACAGGTCGAACGCGATGCCCAGGTAGTGATCGACGAAGGTCTGGTTTTGCGCAGGGTCCAGGACCTCCAGCAGGGCCGAGCTGGGGTCGCCCTGGAACGAGATGCCCAGCTTGTCCACCTCGTCCAGGAGGAAGACCGGGTTCTTGGTCTTGGCCTGTCTCATGCCCTGGATGATCCGCCCCGGCATCGCCCCGACGTACGTGCGCCGGTGGCCCCGAATGTCGGCCTCGTCCCTGGCGCCACCCAACGAGATGCGGACGTACTTCCGGCCCAGGGATCGGGCGATCGACTGGGCGATGGACGTCTTGCCGACCCCCGGCGGACCGACGAAGAGCAGGATCGGGCTCCGGCCGGTGTGGTGGATATCCGCAGCCGTGATCCCGGGCTCGGTGACTGCGCTGTCCTCGGCGCCGCCGTCGGCCTCGACGGGGGCGCCCTCGGGAACGGACCCGGCGACGGGAGCTTCGTCCTCCTCGGAACGTTCCAGCTGGAGCTTGCGCACCGCTAGGAACTCGAGGATCCGGTCCTTGACATCCTCCAGACCGTGGTGGTCCTCCTCGAGGATCTGTTCGGCCCTCGCCAGGTCGATCTTGTCCTCGGTTCGCTCGTTCCACGGGAGCTCCGTGACCCACTCCAGGAACGTCCGAATGACCTGGTACTCTGCGGACTGTGGGCTGGTGCGCTCCAGCCTGCGTAGCTCCCGGTCGACCTCGGAGCGCTGGTCCTCGTTCAGGTTGAGGCTCTCGATGCGCTTGCGCATCTCCTCGACGTCGTCGCGCTCCTCTTCCTCGCCGAGCTCCTTCTGGATGGCTTTGAGCTGCTCCCGCAGCAGCATCTCGCGCTGGCGCTCGCCGAGCTCCGACTGGACCTTCGCCTGAATGTCCTCCTGTGCATCGATTCGAGCCAACTCCCGCTCGACGGCCACCAGAGCCGCGCGCATGCGCGACTCGTCGTCGAGCAGCTCCAGGAGCTTCTGCTTCGACTCGGTCGGAAGCTCGAGGTAGAACGCGACCAGGTCCGCGAACGCTCCGGGCTCGTCGACACCCTGGATCAGCTGATTGAGCGCCTCGGCGGGAACGCCCCGGCGCGTGCCCAGCTCCGCAGCCCGATCACGCAGCTCGCGATCGAGCGCCTGGAAGGCCGGGTCGCTGATGCTCCGCGGGGCCTGGCGGTCAAGTGGCAGCAGCACCGCCCGCAGCATGGCCTGGCCATCCTTCTCGTAGGAGAGGACCTGCGCGCGTCCTTCGCCCTGAACGAGCAGCTGCACCCCACCGCGCACCCTGTGCGTCTGGATGATGCGGACCACCGTCCCGATCGAGTAGAGGACGTCGGAGACCGGGTCGTCCACGTTCTCGCGCTGAGCGACCGCGAACAGGCGTCGGTCGCCATCCAGCGCCTGCTGCACCGCCTCTACCGTGCCCGGTCGCCCCGCCGAGATGGGTACGGCCACACCGGGGTACACCACGGTATCCCGCAGCGGCAGCACGGGGAGTGTGAATCGCTCACCCATCGGACTCCTCTCGTTGCGCTCCCGGTTTCTCCCCGGAAGTCTCTCCCTCCATCCTCGTCACGCCTCCACACCCGGCCCAGGGCGCCTCGACGCGGAATACGATCGGGGTGCAGGATCCTTGCCACGATCCGGGCGGAAAAGTGTGCCCGATCAGCAGGATCCGCTGTCATAATGGCGTGACGAAATGTCCCTGGAACGCCACTTTTACGCCCGGGAGCGGGCAGTTAGGTTGGCACCTCGGCCTTCCCAGCGCCACCGGTGTGGAGTCCGCGATGAGCGACATGCTGGACGGAGTGACTTGGTTTCGGGGCTCGT
>QJYK01000132.1 GCA_003248075.1 Gemmatimonadota bacterium
GCAACATCCGCACATCCTGCCTCTCTTCGATTCCGGGGAGGCTGACTCGTTCCTCTTCTACGTGATGCCCTACGTGGAAGGGGAGACGCTCCGCGAGCGCATCGACCGCGAGCGCCAGCTGCCGGTCGACGAGGCGCTCGGGATCGCGGCGAAGGTCGCCGGGGCCCTCCAGGCGGCGCACGAGCAGGGCGTGATCCACCGGGACATCAAGCCGGCGAACATCCTCCTCTCCAAGGGGGAGCCACTCGTCTCCGACTTCGGCATCGCGCTCGCGGTGACCGCAGGCGGGGCGGGTCGCCTCACCGAGACCGGGCTCAGCCTGGGCACGCCCCACTACATGTCGCCCGAGCAGGCGACGGGGGACGCGAGCGTGGGGCCGGCAACCGACGTCTACGCGCTCGGGTGCGTGCTCTACGAGATGCTGGTGGGCGAGCCGCCGTACACGGGAAGCACGCCGCAGGCCATCCTGGGCAAGATCATCCAGGCCAAGCCGGTCTCCGCGACCGAGGTACGTCGCACGGTACCGAACCACGTGGACGCGGCGATCCGGAGGGCGCTCGAGAAGGTGCCCGCGGACCGCTTCATGGGGGCGGACTTCGCGAGGGCGCTCTCCGACCCGACGTTCCGGCACGGGGAAGCGGCTACGGCGGCGGAAGCCGGGCCGGCGACCGGCCGCTGGAAACGGCTGGCGATCGGCGCGACCGCGACGGCAGCGGTCTTCGCGCTCCTGTTCGCCTGGTCGCTGACGCGGGGAGGGAGCGAGGCGGCTCCACTCAACCGGCGCTTCGAGCTGGGGGTCGGCGCCTTGGCACCCCTGCCGGGGACCGGCGCGACCGCGCAGCTCGCGATCTCGCGCGACGGAAGCAAGATCGCCTACGCGGCCGTGAGCGGGTCCGGACCTTCTTTGCACGTTCGTTCCCTCGATCAGACGGAAACGCGCGTGCTTGCGGGGGCCGGAGTGGTGTATTCGCCGTTCTTTTCTCCGGACGGCGAGTGGATAGGCTACGCCGACCCCGGGGCCGGTGACCTCAAGAAGATCTCGGTGCAGGGCGGCCAGCCCATCACGCTGGCCTCCTTCGAGCTCTCCGGGCCTTCCGGCACGTGGCTGGACGACGGCACGATCGTCTTCGTCGGCGGCCCCAACCCATCGCTCTTCCGTGTGCCCGAAGCCGGGGGAACGCCGGTTCGGCTCACGCAGGCCGAGCCCGGCACGGCCCATTTCTTTCCGGAGGCTCTCCCCGGTGGGCGAGCCATCCTGTTCACCGCGCTTTCCTCTAGGCTTGATCTCGGGTCCGGTCGGATCGACATGCTATCGGTCGAGACCGGGGAGGTGCGGACGATCATCGACGTGGGGTACGACGCACATTACCTGCCGAGCGGGCACCTCGTGTTCGCTCGGCAAGGGGCATTGTGGGCGATCCCCTTCGACCCCAGGTCCGGCCAGACCTCCGGGCAGGCCGTGGTGGTGCTCCAAGGCGTCGAGATGTCCAGTAGCGATCGGCCGACGGCTGCGTTTTCGCCGCAGGGACTCATGGTCTATTTGCCGGGTGAGGCGGCTGGGGGAGCGGCGACCTCTGTGGCGAGGTCCCTGGTTTGGGTCGACGAGGACGGAGCCGAGGAGCCTCTACCGCTTCCGGCCCGCGAGTACGCGGGCCCCAGGGTCTCGCCGGACGGGAGGCGGCTTGCGGTTGCGGTCTTCGACGGGCAAGCGTGGGCGCTGTGGGTTTACGACGTCGCTTCGGGCGCGGCGCTCCGGCTCACGCAGAACGGCGGGTCCCGGGACATGCTCCCGATCTGGACGCCGGACGGCTCGCGCATCTTCTATCGGTCGATAGACGCTCCGAATTCCCCCGGGAATCTCTACTCGATTCCCTCGGACGGGAGCGGCGGGCCTCAGCGGATCACGAACGTCGACAACG
>QJYK01000311.1 GCA_003248075.1 Gemmatimonadota bacterium
TCGATCTCGGGGTACTCCGCATCGTCGATTTGCGCCTGCCGCGGAAGCCGGGCCTCGAACGAGAGCGCCTTGATCACCTTGGCAAGCTGCTCCTTCTGTGCGTCATCGAAACCCGCGATCCCCCGCTGGACGAAGCGGACCATCCGTCCGCGGCGGTGCTCCGAGCTGCCGAAATAGGCCGACGTCGCGACCCGGCCTGGATCCAGAAGGCCGGCAAGCCATTCCCGGCTGCCGTATCCCTTCAGGTCGGATGCGCTCTGCTCGTCGGTCGGCCGACCTCCCAGGCCGTCGTGTCCATCGTAGCGGTGACAGCTCGCGCAGGTGCTGGCGAAGATCCGTGGGCCTTGCGTCCAGGCGTCGGAGCGAAGCATCGCGAGGGCGCCCGCCGGGGGGATCCCGGACGGGGACGCCGCCAGCTCCCGCACCCGCCGGGCGTCGGACTCCGCCCGCGCCCGCGCCGCGAGGAAGTCCGGGTCGCGGTTGTCCTCGACGACGGCCTGGCGCATCAGCACTCCGATGCCCGTCAGGACGGTGACGACCAGTCCGACGTTGAACCGATGCCCCCACCGCCGGCGGGCGATGAACGGCATGAGCGCCACGACCACGACAAGCACACCGGGCACGATCTGCGCGCCCAGGACCTCGGTTCCGGAAGGGAAGTACTTGAGCCACTGGAAGAGCGGGAGGAAGTACCACTCCGGCCTCGCCGCCGCGTACGGCTCCGTCGGGTCGGCCGGCGGCCCCAACCCCGCACCACCCTTCCACATCACCAGCGCAAGCACCGTCGCCATCACGGCCAGAGACGCCACCGCGTCACGAAGGAACTGATCGGGCCAGAAGACACCCTGCGGTGCCCGGGCCGGCCGGGCAACCGTCACGCCGTGACGTCGGAAGAGGTACACGTGCGCCACGATGAGCACGACGAGGATCCCCGGAATGACACCGGCATGCAGGGCGAAGAAGCGGGTGAGGGTGAGGTGGCCGTACTCGGGCCCGCCCACCAAGAGCTGCTGGAGCTGCGCGCCCACCAGGGGCGTGATCGAAACGATGCTGGTCGCGACGCGGGTGGCCCAGTATCCCTTCTGGTCCCACGGGAGCAGGTAGCCCGTCAGGGACAGCCCCAGCACCAGGAAGAGCAAGGCCAGCCCGAGCCAGAAGTTCACCTCGCGGGGCGCACGGTACGCGCCGTCGACCACGACCTGCATGAGGTGGAGCGCCAGAAGGACGATCGTCGCCTGGGCCATGTAGTGGTGAAGGCCCCTGAGAAGCCATCCGCCCGACATCTGAGTCTGGATGTAGTGGACGCTCTCCCAGGCCCCCTGCGCGTTCGGGCTATAGGCGGCCCAGAGGACGGCACCGGTCACGAACTGCACGATGATCGCGAACGCCAGGGTGCTGCCCCAGACGTAGCGCCAACGGGCGCCACCGGGGATGCGCTCGTAGAGCGCCGCCCGAAGCAGGCCCCGGTAGCCCGTGCGGTCGTCCAGCCAGTCGAGGAGGGCCCTCATGCGACGGGCGTCTTCTCCTTCTGGCCCGGCCGGAAGTTCCGGAAGCCCACCCACACCTCGTCTCCGTTGCGGACCTGGACATCGAGCGCGTCCATGTCGCGGGGCGCCGGGCTGGCCGGGTCGTTGATCCGACCGTCCAGGTCGAAGCTGCTCTTGTGGCAGGGGCAGGCGAAGCGCGATCCGTCCGGAGCGAGATTCACGAAGCAGCCGGCATGGGGGCACGCGACGTTGAGGGCCTGCACCCCCGACCCGGTTCTCCTCAGGTACACCGCCCCGATGGCTGCATCGTCGTACGTGGTCCACCCGTCCACCCGCTCGGCACGGACCGTGAACTTCCTCGGAGAGCCGCCCTCCGGCAGGAGCGCGAGCCGGGTGACCAACACCATGCCCGTGTCCCTGCGCCTGCGCCGCAGCGGATCCAGCAGCGTCGTCACGCCCGTGCCCACGGCGGGCAGCCCCGCGAGGGCCGCGACCAACAGCGCTCCTGCTCCTGCGAGAAAGCTCCTCCTCGGAGCTTCACCGCCCGTTCGATCGTCGCTCATGTGCGGCAGTCATGGGATGGGGTCTGTCGACCAAGGGGGGAGGCCGCGCCGGTACTGGTGCTCGGGCGGCCAGCGTGGCAGACTGGGTGGGTGCCCGGGATCGCGCAAGCGATCGGCGGCGCGCGCCGCCTCAGCGTCCGACCAGCTCCGGGAAGCCCTCCGGTGGACGGCGATGATGCGTCCCCTGCTCGTAGGCGTACGCGAGGCGAAGGAGCAGCCCCTCCGAGTAGGGGCGCCCCAGAATCTGGAGTCCCGCGGGAAGCGTCCCGTAGCTGAAGCCCATCGGGACGGTGATGGCAGGCATGCCGGTCGCGGGCGCGACGCGCTGGCTGTTGTCTCCTGCGTACTCCTCCCTGCCCCGATCGATGTGCGCGGGCGGATTGAGCCACGAAGGGTAGATCAGCGCTTCCACCACCGCCTCGTCCATCGCGTCCTCCACCGCCGCGAGGTAGGCTTGCCGGCCCTCGTTCTGGGCGTAGTCCGGACAAGGTGGGTCCCACTGCGAAGGATGCGCGTCCAGGGGCCCTTGCCCGAACGAGCGCAGACCACCCTGGGCCGACGGATGGAATGCGCCGGTCTCGAGGACGCTCATGACGTCCGTCATCGGAGCCCGATCCCCGAGCGACCGAAGGTAGACCCACATGTCGTAGCGGAACCGCCGGCAGAACATGTTCGGGCGCTCCAGCTCCGCGGCGATGTCCAGGTCCACGTCCACGACCTCGGCGCCCATCCGTCGGAGGTCGGCCACCGCCTCGCCGAAGATCCTGACGATGGCCGTGTCCGCGTCCTCGCCCACGGAAAGGGCGGTCAGCACCCCGAGGCGAGCACCCCGTAGGCCCGCTGGATCCAGGAACGCGGTGTAGTCGGGCTCCCGTCGGTCCCTTCCCAGCTCGGTGTAGGGGTCGGCCGGGTCGTATCCGGCCACCACGTCGAAGACGCGGGCGACGTCCTCGACGGTCCTCCCCATGGGCCCCGCGATGTCCCGGTCGAACGACAGCGGGATCACGCCGTCGCGCGAGGTGAGGCCGATCGTGGAACGGATTCCGACCAGGGCCAGGTGCGAGGACGGCCCCCGGATGCTGTTCCCCGTATCGCTGCCGAGACCGATCACCGCGAAGCTGGCGGCGACGCCCGATGCGGTACCGCCGCTGGAGCCCGCCGGCACGCGGTCCAACGCGTAGGCGTTGCGGGTAGTGTCGAACGAGGAGCTGACGGATTCCCGGGGCGAGAAAGCCCACTCGGCCATGTTCGTCTTCGCGACGATCACCGCGCCCGCCTCACGGATCCGCCGCACCATGAACGCGTCGTCGGGCGGGACGTTGTCGCGAAGCGCGATCGACCCGCCCGTGGTGACCATGTCGTGGGTGTCGAAGTTGTCCTTCACGAGCATGGGCACGCAGAAGAGCGGGCCGGGGGCGTCCCCGGCGGCCAGCGCCGCGTCGATCGAGTCCGCGGTCTCGAGCGCGCGGGGGTTCAGGACGGTGATCGCGTTGATCCGGTCCTCGTACGCTTCGATCCGGTCGAGGTGCGCCCGGACCACCATCCGGCACGTGGTCGCTCCCGAGATGATGGCATCCTGCACCTGGCCGATCGTGGTCTCGACGACCGGGAGGGGCGCGGGACCCCGCTGGCAGCCGAAGAAGAGGGAAACCAGGATGAGGAAGCGTCGCATGACGGTCGGGCTCGGTAGGCCGGCACTGGAGGCGGAGGGGGAGAACTTCGGCCACGGCAGCCCATCGGGCAATCGGTCGCGTCACGCTGGCGGCGCTTTCGCGGCCAGACCTATCTTGGGAACTCCGGCCGACCGGCGGCCGGGCGCGAGGGCGCTCCGAGGCGAGGGCATCCGATGAACCAAGTGACGGCCGTATTCCTGGCTGTGGGCCTCCTGTTCTTCGGCGCGTCGCCCCAGGAGCACGCGCGAAGCCACGAGCCTGCGGCGAGCTCGGTCGTGACGCATGCCTCGCCTGCGGCGGACGACGTCGCCACCGCCGTCATCGGTGAGTACTGCGTCCGTTGTCACAACGATCGCCGCCTGCGTGGCAACATGTCCCTGGAGGCGTTCGATCCGGCGGCGCCCGAGCGCGACATGGAGCTGGCGGAGCGGATGATCCGAAAGCTCCGGGCCGGGATGATGCCCCCGGCGGGTACCGACCGTCCCACCGAGGACACGCTGGCGATGTTCGCCAGCGAGCTCGAGCAACGGCTGGACGGGTGGGCCGCGCGCAACCCGAACCCGGGCTCGCGCCCGTTCCAGCGGCTCACCCGCGCCGAGTACGTCCGCTCCGTGGAGGAGCTGCTGGGGCTCAGCATCGAGGCCGACGCGTACCTGCCCGCAGAGACCATGAGCGGCGGCTTCGACAACGTGGCCGACGTCCAGACGTTCTCGGCGACCCAGCTCGACGCCTATCTCACGGCCGCCGCCGAGGTGGCCCGCATGGCGATCGGCGACCCGGAGGCTACGCCGAGCGAGGTCACCTACGAGGTGTCCCGCTACGCGGAGCAGCGCACCCGGGTGCCCGGGGCGCCCTTCGGCACGCGTGGGGGCCTGTCCGTGATCCACAACTTTCCGGCGGACGGTGACTACGTCTTCCGGATGGCGTTCGCCCACGAGTCGACGGGCAACTTCTTCGGCCAGACCGACCCGTTCGAAGAGCAGCTCGAGGTCTCGATCGACGGCGCACGCGTGGCGCTGCTCGACATCGACCGGTGGATGCACGTCCAGGACCCGAACGGGGTCAACGTGAAGACCGACCCCGTCTTCGTGACGGCCGGACCCAAGCGCGTGTCGGTGGCCTTCATCGGACGGAGCGAGGGCCCGCTCGAGGATCTCGTGTCACCCCACGAGTGGAGCCTCGCGGACAAGAAGATCGGGTACTCGTACGGCATCACCGCGATCCCACACCTCCAGGACGCCGCCATCGGCGGACCGTACCGGATCACCGGCGTCTCCGATCACGAGATCCGTCGACGGGTCCTCACGTGTCGGCCGTCGACGCCCGAGGGCGAGCTGCCGTGTGCCCGCAGCATCGTCGAAGGGTTGAGCGAGCGCGCGTTCCGCCGCCCGGTGACCGCGGCCGACGTCGATCCGCTCATGCGCCTCTACGCCGACGGCGCCGCCGGCGGCGGCTTCGAGGCCGGGATACGGCTCGCGCTCCAGGGGGTCCTGGCCAGCCCGGACTTCCTGTTCCGCGTGGAGGAACCGGGCAGCCGGGTCGGCCCCGACGGCATCTACCCGATCGAGGATGTGGACCTCGCGTCGAGGCTCTCGTACTTCCTCTGGGGCGGACCGCCCGACGAGGAGCTCGTGCGCGTCGCCGCGGACGGCCGCCTGAGCGACGACACGGAGCTGCGCCGTCAGACCGCGCGCATGCTGGACGACGCGCGCTCCGACGCGCTCGGCACGCGCTTCGCGGCGCAGTGGCTCCGACTGCAGGACCTGGACAAGATCCACCCGGACGCGCTCGCGTTCCCTGACTTCCATGCGCAGCTCGCCGAGTCCATGAAGCGGGAGACCGAGCTGTTCTTCGTCGACCTCGTCGAGGAGAACCGCAGCCTCTTCGAGATCCTCACCGCAGACTACACGTTCGTGGACGAGCGGCTGGCGCGGCACTACGGCTTCACCGGCGTGGACGGCGACCACTTCCGGCGCGTCGCGTACCCGGACGGCACGCGGCGGGGCCTGCTCGGCCAGGGGAGCATCCTGACGCTCACCTCGCACGCCAACCGCACGTCTCCGGTGCTGCGCGGCAAGTGGGTCATGGAGGTGCTGCTGGGGAGCCCGCCACCCCCGCCGCCGCCGGACGTCCCCGCTTTCGAGGACACGGGGGAGGCGGAGGACGGACGGTTCCTCACGGTGAGGGAGCGCATGGAGATGCACCGCGCCAACCCGACGTGCAACGCCTGTCACCGGATGATGGACCCGATCGGGCTGGCGCTGGAGAACTTCGACGTCACGGGTGCATGGCGCATCCGGGACGCGGGCGCGCCGGTCGACGTGTCCGGAGAGATGTACGATGGAACGCCGCTCACGGGCGCGGCCGACCTGCGTCAGGCGCTCCTGCGACGCCCCGACTCGCTGGTGAGGACCTTCACCGAGAACCTGCTGGCCTATGCCCTGGGACGCCGCATCGAGGCGTACGACATGCCCGCCGTGCGTGCGATCGCGCGAGGGGCCGAAAAGGACGGCTATCGGGTACGGGACCTCATCTTCGGCGTGGTGTCCAGCCCGGCGTTCCGCATGAGCCGCGTGCAGCCCATCACTGCCCTCGACCAGGGCGGCGCAGCACACTGAGAATCGAGTCGAACCGACGGGGCAGCGCGCCCGGGAGGCCACAGCAGATGTTCATCACGGGAGCCCACATCCCCCGCAGGACCTTCCTCAAGGGCATGGGAGCGTCGGTGGCGCTTCCGTTCCTCGAGTCGATGGTCCCGGCCGGCCGGCTGTTCCGAGGGAGCGCGCCCTCGGCGCCCCCGACCCGCCTCGTGGCCATCGAGATGGTGCACGGCGCGGCCGGGAGCAGCCCCTTCGGCCTCGAGCAGAACCTGTGGTCGCCCGCCGGCGTCGGTCGGACCTTCGACCTGAGCGCGAGCTCGCTGTCGCCGCTCGAGGCGTATCGCCAGCATCTCACGATCATCAGCAACACCGACGTGCGCGGCGCCGAGGCCGTCAAGCCGGAGGAGATCGGCGGCGATCACTTCCGCTCCAGCGCGACGTTCCTCACCCAGGCGCACCCGAAGCAGACCGAGGGGTCGGACATCCACGTCGGCGTGTCCATGGACCAGCTCTATGCCCGGCGTTTCGGGCAGGACACCCCCATTCCCAGCATGCAGCTCTGCATCGAGAACGTCGATCAGGCGGGTGGGTGCGCCTACGGGTACGCGTGCGTGTACACGGACACCATCTCGTGGGCGGCCCCGGACCAACCGCTTCCGATGATCCGGGATCCGCGGGTGGCCTTCGACCAGCTCTTCGGCGCAGGCGGCTCTCCGGAGCAGCGGGCCGCCCGGCGCAAGGCCAACGCCAGCATCCTGGACATGATCACGGACCGGGTGGGTCAGCTTCGCCGGGAGCTCGGCTCCGCGGACGTGCAGCGCCTCGATCGCTACCTGGAGAACATCCGGGAGGTGGAGCGGCGCATCCGCATGGTCGAGCTCCACAACACGAGCGGGGAGCCCCGGGATCTCCCGGAGGCGCCCGCGGGGGTGCCGGACTCGTTCGAGGAGCACGTCCGCCTGATGTTCGACCTGCAGGCGCTCGCCTTCGCCTCCGACATGACGCGCGTGTTCTCGTTCAAGATGGGGCGTGACTCCTCCGCCCGCGTCTTCCCGGAAAGTGGCGTGGACAAGCCGTTCCATCCGGCCTCGCACCATGGCGGCAGCGAGAAGAACATCGTCGATTTCGCGCAGATCAACCGCTACCACGTGGGGCAGCTTCCCTATTTCCTCGACCGCCTCAAGGAGCTCGAGGAGGGCGACTCGCACCTGCTGGACAAGACGATGATCATCTACGGATCGCCGATGGGCGATCCCAACGTGCACAACCACAAGCGTTGCCCCCTCATCGTGTTGGGCGGCGCCAACGGCCATCTGCAGGGCAACGCCCACCTGATGGCCGAAGCCGGCACACCGATGGCGAACGCCATGCTGTCGCTCCTGCACGAGCTGGGCATGGACGATGTCGAGAGCCTCGGCGACTCGACCGGCAGCTTGTCCCTGGTGGTGTGAGGAGCGGAGCGACGGCATGAGGACCCTACGGTCGTTGGGCTTCGGCGCGCTCCTGCTCGCGGCCCTGATGGCGGGAGCCCCGGCACCGAGCGCCCCTGTGGCGGACGCCGCCGAACGGGATGACGCGGGCGAGGTCCGCAGGCTCCTGGAGCAGGGCGCGGACGTGAACACCCCGCAGGGCGACGGCATGACTGCGCTGCACTGGGCGGCCTACAACGGCAACGTGGTGATCGCGGAGCTGGTGTTGGCCGCCGGCGCCGACCCGGGGGCCACGACGCGCATCGGAGCGTACACGCCGCTGCACCTGGCCGCGCAGGCGGCCAGCGAGGCCGTCGTCACGGCCCTGCTCGCGGCAGGAGCGAACCCCAACGTGCACACGGTCGAGGTGGGCGGCGCGACGCCGCTGCACTTCGCGGCCCAGGCGGGCCACCGGGGCGCCGTCCTGGCGCTGCTCGACCATGGCGCCGAGATCGACGCGCGCGAGGAGGCGTGGGGTCAGACGCCGCTCATGTTCGCCGCCTCGGCGAACCGTCTGGAGGCGGTCGAGGCCCTGCTGGCCCGAGGCGCCGACCCTTCCATCGTGTCGCGCTTCATCGACGTGCCGGCGCGCGCCGAGCGTGACCGCGTCGCGCAGGAGCGCCGGGACGAGATCATGAAGGCGCGCGCGGAGGGCCGCGAGCCGGTGTTCCCGGACGAAGCCAAGACGGCCGCGGAGGCTGCGGCGCGCGAAGCACGCCTGGAGGCGCGCCGCGCCGCCGTGGACGCGAACCGCCCGATCGAGGAGCCCGAGCCGCTCTCGTACGCGGACCTCGTGGCCGGGCACGGCGGACTGACCGCGTTGCTGCACGCGGCTCGGGAGGGGAACCGGGACGTCGCGGTGGCGCTGCTCGACGCGGGCGCCGACATCGATCAGCCCAGCGACGGCGATCACACCTCACCGATGCTCATGGCCATGATCAACGGCCATTTCGATCTCGCGATGGAGCTCTACGAGCGCGGAGCCGACCCGGAGATCGCGAGCGATGCGGGCGCGACGCCGCTGTTCGCGGCGCTCAACACGCACTGGGCCCCCAAGTCGCGCTTCCCGCAGCAGCACGCCTACGCGAGCCAGACGCTGACCTACCTCGACGTCATGCGACGCCTGCTCGACGCCGGCGTGGACCCGAACGTGCGGCTCACGAAGCACCTCTGGTACATGTCGTACAACTTCGATCTGCTGCAGATCGACGTGCGGGGCGCCACGCCGTTCTGGCGAGCCGCCTACGCGCTCGACGTGGACGCGATGAGGCTGATGGTGTCCTATGGCGCCGATCCGGCCATCCCGACGCAGACCGTTCCACAGCGGCGTCGTGGAGGCGGGCGGGGCGAGCCGAAGGCGGACCCGTCGGGGCTACCGCCCGTGCCGGTCGGTGGGCCCGCGGTGTATCCGATCCACGCCGCGTCGGGCGTAGGGTACGGCGAGGGCTTCGCGGCGAACGCGCACCGGCACGTGCCGGACGGGTGGATGCCGGCGGTCCGATACCTCGTGGAGGAGCTGGGCGCCGACGTGAACGCCCGCGACTACAACGGCTACGCACCGCTCCACCACGCGGCCGCGCGAGGCGACAACGCGCTCATCGAGTACCTCGTGTCGAAGGGGGCGGACGTGACCCTGGTGAGCCGGGCCGGACAGACCACCGCGGACATGGCGAACGGGCCGTACCAGCGCACGCAGCCCTACCCCGAGACCGTGGCGCTTCTGGAGCGGCTGGGATCGGCGAACAACCACCGCTGCCTGAGCTGCGACTAGCCGCTCACGCCCCGCCCGACGGGCGCGGAGCCGCCTGGTCCTAGTCCCCTCCGGCCTCCGCGAGTCGGGCGCGCACCTCGGCCAGCCAGTTGACGGCCAGGACCAGGCGATGCGGGTCCTCGCCGGGCTCGGGGCGTGGCGGCCGTTTCACGACCATCACGCGGTCGGCCGTGGGATGGAGCTCGTGGGCGATGTACTCCCCCGGAAACGCGTCGGCGAACCAGGTCTCCCGGGACAGAACCTCGAAGTCCGGCGACGTGCGCACGCTGGCCACCACCGTCGAGTCGCCGTCTCCCCGGGCCCGGTACATGAGGCGCGTGCCGTCCGCGGACCAACGGGGTCCCACGCCCCGGCCGAGCGAGACACGGTAGCGGGGGCCCGGCTCGGGGTAGGCCCGCACGTACACGGCCGGACGGCCGTCCTCGTCGGACTCGTAGGCGACCCACCGCCCGTCGGGGGAAAGCTCCGGCGCGTTCTCGGACGCGGAGCTCGTGAGATACGGGGTCAGGACGGGCTCACCCTCCAGCGACAGCGTGCCGACATCCAGCGAGCCCGCCTCGCCCGCGTACACGACGAGGATGCTGTTGCCGTCCGGCGTGAACCCATAGGTGCGCAGGTTCGGGTTTGTGAACGCGATGGGTCGCGGAGGAAACGCCATCCGCGCCGAGCCGAGGTAGACCTGGTCCGACGTGACGCCGCTGCGCGTGAACGCGATCCGCTCGCCGTCGCGCGACCACACCGCGTTGCGCCCGAAATCCGCAACGCGGTCGCGCGTCCCGGTCCGGGTGTCCAGCACCCAGAGCTCGTCCTCGAACGCCTCTCCCGTCTGAAGCTCGTACACGACACGGTCGCCGTCGGGGCTGTAGCGCGGGCCGCGGATCCGTCCGGGCGGGGGGCCGACCGGGCGCTCCCGGCCCTCGGCGTCCACCGTGACCAAGGTCTCCTGAGACGCGGCTGCCCCCGCGTGCGCACCGGACCAATAGAGGACAGTGCCGTTCTCCGCGACCTGGTACTCCCCACTCGTTCCCGAGACCCCCACCGAGTCCAGGACCGAGATCGGTGCGGTGAGCAGCTTGCGACCCGCGACGTCCAGGCGGGCGGCGAAGACGGCCTGACCGTGGCTGGCGAACAGGAGGATGTCCCCACCCACGAGCTTGGCGTCCACACCGTCGGTCAGGTGGGTGTCCTCACCGGTCCGGGTGTCCAGAACCCGGATCTCTCCCGCCAGGAGGTCGTCGGTGACCCGCGTGAAGAGGACGATTGGGGTTCCCGGAACCGGAACGGGATGGGACGCCGTGTGGAGCGGCGCCTCCAGGACGACTTCCGCCTCGCCACCCTGCTCGGGCGCCCGGAAGAGCCCCCCGTGGGCGTCGAAGTAGATGAAGCCGTCCTCGCCCCACACAGGATGGTCGATCTCCTGGCCGCTCGTCACTCGAACCGCCCTCCCGCCCGCAACGGGAAGCCGCCACAGGTCGTCGGACCGGACGACCGCCACGTGCTGTCCGTCCGGGGAGAACGCCGCCGTCCCCGCACCCTCCGAATCGGCGAGGACCCTCCCGGTCAACGCGCCTGCCGGGCGGACCATCAGCCTGTGGACGTGCTCGTCCCCCTCCCCGATCGGCACGGTGAACGCCAGCATCGATCCGTCCGGCGAGATCGCCAGCTGGTCGCCCCGCTCGGGATCGGCGAAGGGATCGAGGGAGAGTTGCACCCGGGTGACGGTCCCGGCTCCCACTCCGCCGGCACCCGAGGCCGCGCCGCCGGCCCTGCCGAGGCTCCATAGGAGGAGCGCCGTCAGCGCCACGATGGCGGCGGCGGCCACCCGGGATGCCGGGTGCGCGAGCCAGCGCTCCGCGCCGGGTGCCGCCGCGACGGCGGGCGCGACGGTCGAGCCCGTGGCCCCCCGGCCTCGGTCGTACCGGTAGTTCGGATCCTTGAGCGCCCGCACGAACGCCTCGGCGCTCTCGAAGCGATCCGCGGGCAGGCGCTCCAGGGCGCGGTCCACCGCCGCGGCCACGTTCGCGGGCACCGCCCGCCGGCGGTCCGTGACCGGGCGGTGATCCTCGGTGAGGATGCTGATGAGGATCGCCTGGGCCGTCGGGCCCGTGTGGGGTGGCGAGCCGGTGAGCATCTCGTACAGCATGCAGCCGGTGGAGTAGATGTCCGACCGGGCCGTCAGGTCGCGGTCCGCCGTCGCCTGCTCCGGGCTCATGTAGTGCGGCGTGCCGAGGCTGAGGCCGGTCTCGGTGATGCGATCGCCCGTCGCGGAGGTGACCGCCAGCGCGATGCCGAAATCGGCGACGAGCGGGTTGCCCTCGTGCAGCAGGATGTTCGCGGGCTTGATGTCGCGGTGGATCACGCCGTGCCGATGCGCGTAATCGAGGGCGTTTCCGATGGCGATCGTGAGCTCGACCGCCTCGTCGACCGGGAGCTGACGCTCCCGGTCGATCCGGTCCCGGAGCGACTCTCCCTCCACGTACGGCATCACGTAGTAGAGCGCGCCGCCGACCTCGCCCGAGTCGAACAGCGGTAGGATGTGCGGATGCTGGAGGTTCGCCGTGGTGCGGATCTCCGCCAGGAACCGCTCGGCCCCGATCAGCGCGGACAGCTCCGGCTTCAGCACCTTGATCGCGACCTGGCGGTCGTGCCGTTGGTCGTGGGCGAGCCACACCCGCGCCATCCCGCCCTCGGCGACGAGCCGGTCGAAGCGGTAGTGGTCCGCGAGGGCGTCGCGGAGGCCCTGGAGCCGCGTGTCCGTCGGGTCGGTCATCGCGTGGCCCGGGTCCCGGTTCCGACAATCTCGTCACGGTAGTTGCGGTACGTGACCGAGACGGCCCGACCCCGATCGTCGAACGAGAATTCGTAGAGAGACGAGTACCGTGGATCGTAGGAGCTGATCTCGCCGTCGGCGTCGATGCCCACGACCATGAACATCCCCTCACCCCGGGGAACGAGCACGCGCATGATAAGCGACTCGCGCAGGCCGGCCGCGATCGCGTCTGGGTCCACGAAGGTGAGCGTCCCTCGCTCGGGATCGTGCTCGAAGCGGGCGACGTAGGGACGCACCCGGTCCCGCTCGAACTCGAGCCGCTTCTTCCACCAGTCCGGGCTCTCGGCGTTCGCGAGACCCTGCTCGATATCCTCCGGCGAGTAGAACCAAGGGCTCATGCGGTCGTCCCAGATCCACTCACCCACGACGGGCGCCGCCACGTCCGCAGCGACGGTGGTCACGAACCCGGGATCCACCCCCAGCTCGATCGGCACCAGGGTGTTCGCCCACCTGAACTCGATTCTCGCGCCGCGCCCGCGCACGCGCTGGAAGTCGAAGGAGAGCGTCTCCGTCGAGTTGGCCGTGGGCTCGGGCTCGACCGGAACGGCGATGACCCCTTCGTGGACCTCGGGATGATGGCCGTGGCTCCGGAGCGTGTCCGGATGCACGACCAGCGTCCACGGTCCCGACTCCAGGACCTCGAGCCAAAGGGAGTAAGCCCCCGCAGGAAGCGCGACCCCCTGCAGCGTCACGTCCTTCGACACGCGCAGCACGGTCGCGCGGTTTGCACCCGGCGTCCACACGTGCCCCCAGGGAACCTGACCGCCGAAGATCGGATCCCTGCCGCGGACCGACGGTCTGGCGTAGTCGATCTCGACCACGGTGCCCGAGATGGCCTGCCGGACCAGGGCCCGCTCGCTCGCCTCGACGGCTGACGCCTGGCCCGCGAGGGACTGAGCGATGACGGCGGTCAGCAGGGTCGACACGAGGGCAACGTTCCGCAGGGAGATCGGCACCATGGCGCTCCGGGCGTGAGGGATCCCGGCAAGGTACAACGGCCGTAAGGTCCGCGCCCTCCTCCGCCGCTACTCCTCGGTCAGCGAGCGCACCGGGTCGACCGCCAGGGCCTCCCGCGCCGGGACCAGGCTCGCCGCGACCGCTACGAGCATCAGCAGGACCCCCACGGACCCGATGGTGAGCGGGTCCGTCGGCTCGACGCCCCAGAGCATGCCGGCCACCGGCCGCGTCAGCGCGAGCGAGGCCACCGCCCCGAGCGCGAGGCCCAGCGCCACCGGGACCATGCCCTGCCGACCCACGAGCCGCACCACCGCGGCGCCGCCCGCCCCGAGCGCGATCCGGATGCCGATCTCACGGCGCCGCTGCCGCACCGTATACGCCAGTACGCCGTAGATCCCGAACGCCGTCAGCAGGAGAGCGATGGCCGCGAAGGTCGAAAGCAGGGAGGCGCCGAAGCGCTCCTCGGCCAGGGACGCCGTCACCACGTCGCCGAGCGGCATCACCTCCGGCGCGGGCAGGCCCGGATCGACGTTCTCGATCCACGCGCGCACGCGCCCCTGCGTCACGGCCCCCGAGGAGGGGGCCCGGATCATGAACAGCGGCATGCCGTTCAGGGCCGTGGAGAGCATGTACGGCGCCTGGGCGAACGGCACGAACACGGTGCGCGACGCGTCCGCTCGGAGTGAGACCTCGCGCACGTCCGCCACGACGCCGACGATCTCGGCGCCCGGTCCCTCGAAGGACGGGTCGATCCAATCGCCCCTGAAGCGACCCACCTCGACCCGTTGCCCCAGGGGATCCTGGTCCGGAAAGTACCGGCGCACGAACGCCTCGTTGACGAGCGCGACCGGGGCCCCGCCGGCCACGTCGGCACTCGTGAAGGCGCGTCCCGCCACCAGCTCGATGCCGAGCGTGGAGAAGTAGCCGGGCGACACCGCCCGCCACTGGACGGCGCCCTCGAAGTCGTCGGGGCGTCCACCGATCGTCACCGGGATGTTCAGCCCCCGCTCGAGGGGGAGGTTCGTGGCGGCCGCGATCCGGGCACCGGGCACCGCGCCCTGGACCTCCGCGCCGACGCGTCGCACGAGCTCGGTCAGCGCCTCGGCCGTCTCGTATCCTTCGGCCCTCAGCGGGAGGCGCACCGCAGTGACGAGCGCCGGATCGAAGCCCTTGTCGACGCGGCGCAGGCCGGCAAGCGACGCGACGAAGAGCCCGGAGAGCACGAGCAGCACCATCGAGAAGGCCGCCTGCGTCAGGAGCAGCGCCTGCCGCCCGCGGGACGACCCCGTCGCGCCTCGCGCTCCCTCCTTCAGTGCCGCGGCGAGCCGGGCACGGAGCGCGGGCATCGCCGCGACCCCGCCGAAGACCACGCCGGTCACCGCCGCCGCGGCGATCGCGAAGGCGAGCACGCGTCCGTCGATGCCGATCTCCTCGACGCGCGGCAGCCGCACGGGGGAGAGCGCGAGCAGGGTCGCGACCGACCACTGCGCCAGGAGCATGCCGAGCGCGCCCGCTGCGGCGGCCAGGAGCAACCCCTCGAGGATCGCGGCGCGGGCGATCCGCGCCCGCGTCGCGCCCAGCGCGGCCCGCAGGGCGATCTCGCGGCGGCGCTGGGTCGCACGCGCCAGCAGGAGGTTGGCCACGTTCGCGCACGCAATCAGGAGGACGAGCGCGACCGCGCCCATCGCCACCGCGAGCGCGGTGGCCAAGTCCCCGACGTGGAGCGTCCGGAACGACGTGATCGACATGCCGGCACCGTTCCCGTACGCGTGGTCCGGGTACGCCGCCGCGAAGGCGGGATTGAGCCGGGCCACGTCGGCCCGGGCCTCCTGGAGCGGCACGCCGTCGCGAAGGCGGGCGATGCCCTCCCAGTTCTCGCCCAGGTCCGAGGGGTCCACGGTCATGCCGAGCGGCACGAGGATCTCGGGAGCCCGCGACAGCTGCGGGAACGCGAAGTCCGCGGGCAGCACCCCGATCACGGTGTACGGGCGGTTCCCGATGCGCAGTGACTCGCCGACCACGTTCGGGGACGCGTCGAAGCGGCCGCGCCAGAACGCGTCGGACACGAGCGCGACGGCGGGGCCGTCGGGCACGTCCTCGTCTGCCGTGAAGTCGCGTCCGAGCGCGGGCGTCCAGCCGAGGGCCGTGAGGAAGCCCGCGCTCGCGCGCAGTCCCGGCAGGCCCACCGGCCGATCCCCCTCTTCGACGCGCGCCTGGAACGACCGATAGGTCGCGACCGCCTCGAACGACCGCGTGTTCTCCGTCCAATACCCGAGCTGGAGTCCGGTCAGCGCGCTCGTCGCTCCCCTGCCGTGGTCCCAGGCCAGGTGGACGAAGCGCTCCGGCTCCGGGAACGGAAGCGGGCGGAGGACCACCCCGTCCAGGACGCTGAAGACCGCGCTGCTCGCACCGATGCCGAGCGCCAACGTGAGCACCGCCACCACCGTGAAGCGCGGCGCCCTCACGAAAGAGCGCACCGCGTATCCCAGATCCTGCCGAATCACATCCATGCCGATCCCCCCTCCCGTTCCCCTTCCCATCCCCGTTTCGGATCCGGTCGACCTGGCCCGCTCGTAGAGGCCCCGCCTCAGCGCATCGAGGATGGCGGCCCAACCGACCGTCCACCGTCGCAGGCGTCCTCGCGCGCCCGCACGCTCGAGCTCCCGGCGCAGATGCTGCGCCATCGCCGGACCGTGCTTCCGCCTCAGCGTCGGTGGCAACGCACGGGAAGCGAGCGCGTACAGCCGCTCCAGCACCGTCACGCTGACGCCGCCCCGTCGTCCATGCGCGCGCGTGCGAGCCCGGCCAAGGCCTCCATGCGCTCGACCTCCCCGCGCAGGGCCCCGCGCCCCTGGTCGGTGATCCGGTAGAAACGCTCGCGGCCCCCGTCGTGCCCGTCGAGCTCGGCGAGCCATCGTCTCTCCGTGAGCTCCTCCAGAGATCCGTACAGCGTCGCCGGCCAGAGGCGGACCTTGCCGGCGCTGAGCTCGCGCACGTCCTCCTGGATGGCGGAGCCGTACCGGGGCGCGTCCGACACGGACAGCAGGATGTAGAACCAGTGCGGCTTCATGATCACCCGGTCTTCTGGTGGACGGCTACGGAATCATACTATGATAGAGTAGTATGATGCAATAGGGGACACGCCGCTCAGTCGCCGAGCCGCTCCCGCGCCAGATCCACCGCCACCTCGTTCGGGGTGCGCCCCTCGGCATCCGCACGCTTCAGGATCTCGAGGGTGCGGTCGTAGATCCCGTCCAGCTTCGCCGCCATCTCCTGGGCCGGATAGAACCCGGCGGCAGCGAGTCCCGCGATGACGCCCCCCGCCCCGGCAACGAAGTCCGGCACCAGGACGATCCCCCGCTCGCGGACGAGCCTCGCGTCGCTGTCCCGCGCGAGCTGGTTGTTGGCCGCACCGCAGACCCCTCGCACGCGCAGGCGGGGGATGGTCTCCCGAGACAGGACGCCACCGAGCGCGCAGGGCGCCAGCAGGTCGGCCGTCACGGACAGGATCTCCGTTGGGTCCACGGTCTCGGCGCCCGTCGCGTCGGCGACCGAACGGACCGCTTCGCGGTCCACGTCCGCGACCACCAGCGACGCGCCCGCAGCGGCGAGCAGGCGAGCGAGCTCGCCGCCCACGGCTCCGGTTCCCTGGATCGCCACGCGCACGCCCGAGAGGTCGCTCCGGCCGAGGGCGTGGCGCGCGAGTGCCTGTAGGCCGCGGAACGTGCCGAGTGCGGTCGGCGGAGATGTGCTCCCCATCTGCGTCGTCGTGGCGCCCACGAATCGGGTCTCCTCGGCGATCACGTCCATGTCCTCTGGGCCCGTTCCCACGTCCGGGCCGCAGAAGTAGGCGCCCCCGAGAGCCTCGACGTGTCGGCCGAACGCCAGAAGCAGCTCCCGGATCTTGCTCTTCTTCGGGTCCCCGAGGATGACGCTCTTCCCCCCGCCAGCCGGCAGCTCCGCCAGGACGTTCTTGTGCGTCATGGCCCGGGAGAGCCGGAGCGCGTCGGACATCGCGTCGACCTCGCTCGCGTAGGGTCGGAACCGAACGCCTCCGACCGCGGGCATGCCACCACGCGTGTGGTGGAGCGCGACGATCGCGCGTAGCCCACTCGGGCGGTCGTGGATAAGGACGACGCGCTCGTGCGCGTCGAAGTCGGGGTGCTCGAAGATCATGCGTAGCCTTGTCGTCGCGGCGCCGGACAGCGGTGCATGCTCGTGTCGGGGGCCCCGGGGGGCAACCCGGGAGGGAGACCCGAGTGGTCCGGGTCGCCACCCCGGAGGCGTCCCGTGTTGGGACGAAAGGTCCCGGAGCGACGCGCGGTACGCGCCCTGACGGGGCCGTGGAAGCGGCCAGCTCCGGCCGTCTACCCACGCGCGGGCATCCGGGCCAGCCGGCACGGTTGGTGCACCGACGGGCAGGCACCAAGGCTCGCCGGACGAGAGGTCCTGCGACGGTGTCGCCGGGAGTCTGACCCACGGCATCGATCGAGAGGTCGCTGGTCTCGATGCCGCCCCGCAGACGAATGGGGCACCCTGACTCCGTTGGGAGGAGGGGAAGAACGAACGACCCGGGCAGTCGTCACGCGACGGCATCAGATCCTGGTAGGTCGGGAGTTCGCCAGCGGCTGAGGCCCCCGGGGAAGGCGTGACCGACCCCGGGGGCCTCTCCAGCAGGTCGATGAGGACGGGGAGCGCCCCTCTTGCATGGCGCTTTCCCGGCTTTCTCGGGAGGAGGAATGATCCGCTTCGCCTCCACACGAGAGGGCCGCCCGTCGGAGGCCGGCGCGCCCGGCACCAACGAATGGGTGGCCTCGACCTTCGAGGAGGTCGCCCGCCTCCTGGAGTCCCAGGGGGCGAACCCGTTCCGGGTGAGCGCCTACCTCAAGGGAGCGCGGAGCGTGCGCACCTGGGACGAGGACGTGGCCATCGTGCTCGAGGCACGCGGCCGGGAAGGCCTGGAGGCGCGGGACGGCATCGGGCCCGGCCTCGCCCGGGCCATCGCGGAGCTGGTGGTCACCGGGCGGTTGCGTCTGCTGGACCGGCTCAGGGGAGCGGTCTCACCCGAAGACCTGTTCGTGACGGTGCCCGGCATCGGCGCAGAGCTCGCCCACCGCATCCACGAGCACCTGGGCATCGAGACCCTCGAGGAGCTGGAGACCGCGGCATGGAACGGCACCCTCGAGCACGTCCCCGGCTTCGGTGCGCGGCGCACGCAGGCGGTGCGCGACCTGCTCGGGAGCCGCCTGCGCACGCTACGGACCACCGATGCATGGCGACGTCCCGAGGGCGACCTGGCTCCGACGGTGGAGACGTTGTTGGACGTGGACCGGCAGTACCGGGAGGAGGCCTCGGCCGGAAGGCTCCGACGCATCGCTCCGCACCGGTTCAATCCGAAGCACGAGGCGTGGCTTCCGGTCATGCACACCGAGCGCGGACCGTGGAGCTTCCAGGCACTGTTCAGCAACACCGGACGCGCCCACCGCCTCGGGCGTACCGGAGACTGGGTCGTCGTGTACTGGAGCCTCGACGGCGACGAGGGCCGGTCCACCGTCGTGACCGAGCATCAGGGACCCCTCGCCGGACTGAGGGTCGTGCGCGGGCGTGAACGGGAGTGCGAGGTCCTCTACGCCGCGCGCGGCACGCGCCCCCTCGCGGAGGAGCCCAGCCGTGCCCACTGACCCGCGCGCAAGACAGGACCGGGCCCTGCTCCCACGATCACCCCCACCGCCTGGACGATCATGAAAACCCTGCTTCCCACCGACGGCTCCCGCTACGCGGTGGCCGCCGCCCGCGCCCTCGTCACCTGGTTCGCCCGACCGGGAATGCACATAGACCTTCTCCACGTGGTGCCCGGGGTGACTCCCCCTCCCGGTAGACCCCAGGCCACCCTGGAGAGCGCCCTGCGGCACGGAAAGGCCGCCGCCCGGGAGGCCCTCGAAGAGACCAGTGCACCCCTGACGGCCCAGGGCCTCCGGGTGACCGAGCACATCGTCCACGGAGATCCGCGGGAAGTGGTCCTGGACTGGGCGGGTCGCGGCTACGACCTCGTGGTGGTGGGCGCTCGGGGGAGGGGCGAGGTCCCCTTCTTCGACGTGGGCAGTGTGGCGCTGGCGGTTCTCGAGCGTGCGCCGGCGCCGGTGCTGATGGCCCGGGAACGCGAACCGGCCGCCCACGCCTCCGTCCCGAGCGAGATGAACCCTCTCCGGGTGGTGATGGCCGTGGACGGGCAGGGCCCGGCTCGCCGAGCGTCCAGCGCCCTGCCCCGCGTCGTCACCGCGTCGCCCGCGCACGTGTTGGCGCTCTCCGTCGGCGACGAGGTGGAGGGAGGAGGGCTCCCGGAGCATGCGGCTCGCAGCGTGGCAGATCGCGCGGCCAAGGAGCTCGCGGACCATGGCTTCACCGCCTCGTCGCGGGCGGAGGTCGGCCCCGTGGCCCCGGTGATTCTCGAGGTGGCCGCCGATGCCGACCTCGTCGTCCTCGGCTCGCAGCCGCTCAGGGGCGGGGAGGATCGTGAGCGCGGCAGCGTCGCCCTCGAGGTGGCCCGCTCGGCGCCCTGCTCCGTCTTGATCCTCAGGACGGGCCCATCGGGGCCAGCGGCGGGCGAGGCCCCGGTTCCCGGGGAGGAGCCGGAGGGCATCCCCTTCGAGCTGGCGCTCCGGGGTGTCACGCCGGCTCCGGCCATCGAGCGTCAGGTCCTGCGCGGCGTCGCGTCCATCGAGGTGCTTGCACCCCACGCGACGCGCTGCGACGTCATGGTCGAGCGGGAGCATTCCCGGCACCGGACCGGCGGCCTCTACCACGTCCGGGTGGACCTTTCCGTTCCGGGATCGAAGGTCGTCGTCTCCCGCACGCCACCCGAGCACAGGCAGAGCGAGACGCTGGCCACGGCCCTTGCTGAGGCGTTCCGGAACCTGCGGTATCGCTTGATCGAGGCCCAGGAGCGGGAGAAGGGCGCCGTGAAGCGCCACGACGTCCGGTCCCACGGAACCGTCTCCGAGCTCTTCCCCGATCACGGGTTCATCGCGGCCAGCGACGGCGGCATCGTCTACTTCCACCGCAACAGCGTCCTGGGCGACGCGTGGGCCGACCTCGATCGCGGCACGCAGGTGCGCTACACGGTCGAGCAGGGCGAGCAGGGACCGCAGGCGACTTCGGTCACGGCGGTGGGGAAGCACCATCCTGTCGGATAGGACGCCCGACCGGCCGCGCTCACAGCAGCGGGGCGACCAGACGGACGGCCAGCTCCTTCAGCCGGTCCGCCAGGGGTCGGCTCCGGTGCATCTCCGCCGTGCGCTCACGAGCCCGCTGGAGGTCGTCCAGGAAGATCGCGTCCATGGCCGCGC
>QJYK01000108.1 GCA_003248075.1 Gemmatimonadota bacterium
ACGCTGACGGCAGCGCCGGCTCACGCGCAGGTCACCACGGCCGACTACGCCCGAGCGGAGCGGTTCCTCGGGTGGAACGCCGGGAACCTGATCGCCGGAGCAGAGGTGGCCCCCGACTGGCTCGACGGGGATCGGTTCGTCTACCCGAGCCGCCGCTTCGGGACGTCGACGTTCATGCTGGTGGACCCGGCAGCCGGTACGGTGCGGCCAGCGTTCGACCACGCCGGGCTCGCCGCCGCACTGTCCGTGGCGGCAGACACCTCCTTCGAGGCGACCACGCTCCCTATCCGCGCCGTCGAGCTCCTCGCCGGGGGTCGCGCCGTGCGGGTGGAGATCGGCGCCCGCGGTGCCTGGACCTGCGATGTCGCGACCTGGGCGTGCCGCGGCCCGGACCCGGTCGCGGGCGCCACCGGCGAGGTTCTTTCCCCGGACGGTCGGTGGGCCGCCTTCGAGCGTGACGAGAACCTGTGGGTCCGGGACACCGGCACCGGCACCGAGCGGCAGCTCACCGAGGATGGCGTTCCGGACTACGGCTACGCCGTGCACCCCGACCGTGATCCCGTGACGGCCGCGCGGTCCCGATCGAAGCCGCCGCCGCCCCTGCTGTGGTCCCCCGACTCACGCCGCATCCTGACGCACCGCCTGGACGAGCGGGACATCGCGCGAACCCATCTCTTCGAGGTCGCCGAGTTCCGTCCGGTCCACTACTCGTTCCACTACGCGGTCCCCGGGGACAGCGTGGTACCCACCCACGAGCTGGTCGTCGTGGACGTCGCGTCCGGCGAGAAGGTGACCGTGGCGGGCGGCGAGAAGATGGTGCACATGACGTGCTGCGACATCGCCAACGGGCGCACGTGGATCGTCCCGCGGTGGAGTGACGACGGGTCGCTGGTGTTCTTCACACGACAGGGCCGCGGGTACCGCGACGTGGAGCTCCGCGTGGCCGACGCCGGTACCGGCCAGACCCGGACGGTGGTCCGCGAGGAGAGCGATACCTACGTCGAGCTCAACCTGACCTTCGGCAACGTGCCCAACTGGCGCGTCCTCGACGGCGGGAGACAGGTCGTTTGGTTCTCCGAACGGGATGGATGGGGGCACCTCTACCTGGTGGACGTCGGTGCGGGCCAAGTGCTACGCCGCCTGACCGGGGGCGCCTGGAACGTATTGGACGTGCTCCGGGTCGACGAAGAAGCCGGGTGGCTGTACTTCACCGCCGTCGGGCGCGAACGGGGGCGGGATCCCTACTTCACCCACCTCTACCGTACCCACCTGGACGGGAGCGGCGTGGAGCTCCTCACGCCCGAAGACGCCAACCACGAGGTGGTGCTCTCCCCTTCGGGCAGGTTCTTCGTCGACCGAGTCTCCCGCAGGGACGCGGTCCCGGTGGCGGTGCTCCGCCGCAGCGACGGCAGCAGGGTGATGACAGTCGAGGAAGGTGACCTGTCCCCCCTGCTCGACGCCGGGTGGCCGTGGCCCCAGCACTTCGTCGCCAAAGCCCGCGACGGCGTCACCGACGTCCACGGCTACCTGTACGCACCGTCCGGGCTCGACCCGGCGCGGCGCTACCCCGTCGTGGTCTACCACTACCCTGGGCCTCAGGTGGGCACCGTGGGCACCCGTGGCTTCACGGTGAGCCCGCCGGGGGAGAGCCAGGCCCTGGCGGAGCTCGGATTCGTGGTCGTGACGCTCGACGCCTTGGGGTCGCCGTACCGCTCCAAGGCGTTCCACGACACGTGGTACGGCGACATGGGCGACCACGGCCTCCCCGACGTGGTTGCGGCGCTTCGCCAGCTCGCCGCGGACCGCCCCTGGATGGACATGGACCGCGTCGGGATCTGGGGCCACTCCGGCGGCGGTTTCGCTGCGGCCCGGGCCATGTTCCAGTATCCGGAGGTCTTCAAGGTGGGCGTGTCGGAGGCCGGGAACCACGACAACCGGGGCTACGGCTACTACTGGGGCGAGAAATATCAGGGTCTCCTGGAGCCGCGCCCCGGGGGAGACAACTTCCAGAGCCAGGCGAACCCTCCCCTCGCGGACCGGTTGGTCGGCGACCTCCTCCTCATGTACGGGACGTTGGACGATCGCGTCCCGCCCAACCTCACGCTGCTCCTCATCGACGAGCTCATCGAGGCCAACCTGGACTTCGACCTCATCGTGCTCCCCAACCGCAACCACGGATTCGCGAACGAGCCCTACGTGATCCGACGCCGCTGGGACTACCTGGTCGAGCACCTCATCGGAGAGGAGCCGCCGGCGCGATACCGGATCCGGCGGCCCTGAATCGGCGATGGAAATGGGCGCCGCCGCTTTCCTGCGCGAATGTGGTCCGTGCACCGTGTGCTGCACCGTCCTCGGCGTCCCGGAGCTCGGGAAGGCGACCTACCGCGACTGCGAGCACCTCTGCGGAACGGGGTGCAAGATCTACCCCGACCGTCCGGCCTCGTGCCGGACGTTCGCCTGCCAGTGGCTCCGGGGGATGCTGGAGGTCGACGGGTCCATCGACCTCGAGCTCCGGCCGGACGTCTGTGGCGTGATGTTCGACTACCAGCCCGACTCCGCCTTCGGTGAAGCGTTCACCGCATGGGAATACGAGCCGGGCGCCTCGATCCGCGGGCCCGCCGCCGACATCCTGGCCGAGCTCTCCGAACGGTTCCTGGTCGTCGTCGTGTCCGCTCCTGCCACGGAGGGGGGGCAGCCGGCCACGAGGCTCGTCGGCCCGCCCCATCTCGTACAGCAGGCCGCCGATGCCCGTTGGAGTGGCGGTGGGAGCAGCGTGGACGCGAGCGGGAAGACGCGTTGAGCGCCTTCCTGGCCGCGAACCGCGACGGACGCTATTGCGCGCCAGCGGCGTCGTGGCTTCCGTTCACGAGCCAGGTCTGCCGCCGGATGGGGGAAGGCCGAGTCGACAACGCGGGCGTGCAGGGGAGAACGGGATGAGGCGGCGAGCGGACTTCGGTGGGCTTCTTCGGCGGATCACACCCTCGATGCGGGCCGTGCTCCTGCTCGGTGGGCTCGGGGGCGCGATCGACGTGGGCAGCACATACCACGGCCGCTCCGGTGAGTTGAACGTCACGGTTCCGAGCGTCGCCGAGGCTCCGCACATCGACGGCATCCTCGACGACGCGGTCTGGGCGAACGCGGCGTTGCTCACGGGCTTCTCCCAGTACAGCCCCGCCGATGGCGTCCCCGCGGCGGACTCCACCGAGGTCCTGGTGATGTACGGCTCGGACGCGATCTACTTCGGCGTGCGCGCCTTCGAGCCGCACGGGGGCGTCGTGGCGACGCTGGCCGATCGGGACCGGATCGCCGCCAACGACCACGTGCAGCTCTTCCTCGACACCTTCGCCGACCGGCGGCGGGCGCTGGTCTTCGCCGTGAACCCGCTCGGCGTGCAGAGCGACGGCACCTACACGGACGGCGTCGGCCCGGACCTGAACCCCGACTTCGTCTTCGAGTCGCGGGGCCGGGTGACGGAGGGAGGCTACGAGGTCGAGATCCTCATCCCTTTCAAGAGCATCCGCTACCAGCAGACCGAGGAGCAGCGCTGGGGCATCCAGGTCGTGCGGCGCGTCATGCACTCGGGGCACGAGCAGACCTGGACGCCGGCGGATCGCAGCGCCTCGTCGTTCCTGGGGCAGAGCGGCACCCTCGAGGGTCTGAACGGCCTACGCCGCGGCCTCGTGTTGGACGTGAATCCCGTGTCCACGGCGCGGGCTACCGGCGCACCCCGGGCGGGGAGCGGGACGGCGTGGGCGTACGACGCCGAGCGACCCGAGCTGGGAGGGAACGTGCGTTGGGGCGTGACGCCCAACATCTCCCTCAACGCGACCGTGAACCCCGACTTCTCCCAGGTCGAGGCCGACGTCGGCCAGGTGATCTACGACCCCCGGCAGGCCGTATCGTATCCGGAGAAGCGCCCTTTCTTTCTGGAGGCGAGCGAGAATTTCCAGGTCCCCAACCAGCTCATCTACACGCGCAGCATCGTGTCGCCGGTCGCGGCCGCCAAGGTGAGCGGGAAGGTCGGCGACTTCAACGTGGGCATGCTCTCGGCGGTCGACGACGACGGGCTCGATCCGACCCGCTCGGGGCACCCCGTGGTCAACGTGCTGCGCCTGAGGCACGATGTCGGTCCTCAGTCCAACGTGGGTTTGGTCTACACCGACCGCATCCAGGGTGAAGACTACAACCGCGTGATGGGCGTCGACACGCGGCTCCTGGCGGGGCGCTACGTGTTCAACGGGCAACTCGCGACGAGCTTCACGTCTGCGGACGGTGCCCCCGTACACGCACGGCCCCTCTTCGACCTGGCCCTGCAGCGCACCGGGCGAGAGTACGGCTTCAACGTCGTGCTCGAGGGGACCCACCCGCAGTTCGAGGCCGGTGCGGGGTTCCTGCCCCGCACAGGGATCGCGCACGTCGTGCTGACGCCGCGGCGCACCTGGTATCCGCAGGAGAGCGTGTTCGAGTCGATCACGTTCTCGCCCATCTTCGACAACACCTGGGACTGGGACCGCTTCGTCGACGGCACCGAGCCCAACGACATCAAGGTGAACACGAGCACGACGGCGCGGCTGCGTGGCGGCTGGCAGGCGACTCTGTACACCTGGAGCGAGTCGTTCAAGTACCCGGAATACCTCTACACCGACTATTACGTCGAACGACGCGACGCGACCGGCGCCGTGACGGATACCGTGCCCTTCGTCGGCACTGACAGGCTGACCAATCTCGGGGTCATGGTGCGCATGACCACGCCGCAGTGGCAGGGATTCTCCGGGTCGTTCGAGGTGCTCGGCGGGCAGGACGACAACTTCGACGAGTGGTCGTCCGCCCTCATCGTCTACACGACCATCGAGACCGACTGGCGGCCCACCGAGAAGCTGCGCGTGAACGGCCGCTTCCTGGAGCAGCGCGTGTACCGCAAGACCGACAAGTCGCTCGTGCGGCTGCGCACGATCCCGCGCCTGAAGATGGAATACCAGCTCTCTCGCCCGGTGTTCGTGCGCTTCGTCGGGCAGTACGACGGACTGAAGGTGGACGCGCTGCGCGACGACTCGAGGACCGGCGATCCCATCCTGCGACTGGGCCCCGACGGGTACGCACCGGCCCTGGCGCGCGAGCGGGGTGGGCTGCGCTTCGACTGGCTCTTCTCCTATCGACCGACCCCGGGCACGGTCTTCTTCGCGGGGTATGGAACGAGCCTTGGCGCCGAGCGGCTGTACGACTTCACGGACCTCCAGCGGTCCTCGGACGGATTCTTCGTCAAGCTCAGCTACCTGTTCCGGCTCTGAGCCCCGGCGCTGGGGGCGGGGCCCGGCGCCTGATTCCTCGCCAGTGGCGGAAAGGGAGAGCTTCGGCGGTGGTCCGTCGGCGGGGGTGGGACCCAGGAAGTCGTAACGTGAGCCTTGGGCCCCAGCCGCCAAGCGCTCGCTCGCGGTGCCGGCTCGGCGCCCACATCTTGTCGGCATGCCGAAGGACCTGATCGCTCGCCTGAACACCGCGCTCGCGGGTCGCTACCGCCTGGAGGGTGAGCTGGGCGAAGGCGGCATGGCGACGGTCTACCTCGCCGCCGACCTGAAGCACGAGCGGAAGGTCGCGCTCAAGGTGCTCAAGCCGGAGCTCGCGGCGGTCCTCGGTGCCGAGCGCTTCCTTGCCGAGATCAAGACCACGGCCAAGCTGCAACACCCGAACATCCTGCCGCTCCATGATTCGGGTGAGGCCGACGGGCTTCTGTTCTACGTGATGCCGCATGTCGAGGGGGAGTCGCTCCGGCAGCGGCTCGAGCGCGAGCACCAGCTCCCGGTGGACGAAGCGGTGCGCATCGCGTCCGAAGTCGCCCAGGCGCTCGATTACGCGCACCGCCAGGGAGTGGTCCACCGGGACATGAAGCCGGCCAACATCCTGCTGCAGGACGGTAAGCCGGTCGTGGCGGACTTCGGGATCGCGTTGGCGGTGGGTGCGGCCGGTGGCGGTAGACTCACCGAGACGGGGCTGAGCCTCGGCACGCCGCACTACATGAGTCCCGAGCAGGCGACCGGCGATCCTTACGTTGGAGCGGCGACCGACACGTACGCGCTGGGATGTGTGCTCTACGAGATGTTGGTGGGTGAGCCACCGTATACCGGGAGCACGCCGCGGGCAGTGCTGGGCAAGATGATCGCGGGCGAGCTGACGCCGGCGACGAAGGTGCGTGCCACGGTTCCGGCGAACGTGGACGCGGCGATCCGTCGGGCGTTGGAGAAGGTCCCCGCCGATCGTTTCACGGATATCCGCGACTTGCCTGCGGCTCTGGCCGAGCCATCCTTCCGACACGGAGGAGCGGAAGCTGCATCGGCGACACCGGCCAGCCTTTGGAATCCGCTGTCGGTTGCCGCGACCGCCGTCGCGGCGATCCTCGGCATCGCGCTGGTCTGGTCGACGTTGGCGCAGCAGCCCGAGACCGCGGATGGCGTCGTCCGGTACGCCATCGATTTGCCGGAAGGGCAGGAGGCGATTCAGACCTGGGGCAGCGGCGTGGCGTTGTCTCCGGACGGATCCCGTCTGGCCTATGTCGGACGCAACGAGGGGCGCGACGACGTGCAGCTCTGGCTTCGAAATCGAGACCAGCTGAGTGCCGATCGGTTGGCAGGGACCGAGGGAGCGTGGCAGCCGTTCTTTTCACCGGATGGCCAGAGCATCGGGTTCGTGACCGCCGATCGCGATCTCAAGGTCGCGTCACTCCGCGGCGAGCCTCCGCGGACCCTCGCCACAGGCGTCGGTCGGGCCGGGGGGAGCTGGGGAGCCGACGGATACGTCTACTTTGTGCCTTTGCGAGGAGGGTTGGCGCGCGTCCAGGCGACAGGATCGGGAGTGCCGGAGCCGGTATCCGTCGTCGACACGGCGGGGGGAGAGCTGGGGCATCGATGGCCACAGGCCCTTCCGAGCTCTCGTGGCGTTCTCATGACGGTCAGGTACGCCGACGACCCGGCGGTAATCGCAGTGCTGGACCTGGCGACCGGAGATCATGAAGGGCTCGTACAGGGCGTCTACGCGCAGTACTCGCCGACCGGCCATCTCGTCTACGTTCGGGAAGACGGCGTGTTGCTCGCCGCGCCGTTCGACGAAGAGAGGCTGACGCTCACGGGACCCTCCGTACCCATGTTGGACGCCGTGGTGGTCGACACGAACCCGGAGGCGGACCTGTCGCTCTCCGGGTCGGGCACCCTCATCTATCGAACCGGGGTCGAATCCGTCGGGCCCCAGGACCTGGTGTGGGTTTCGTTCGACGGAACGATCCGAGAGGTCGACCCCGGATGGACGGCCAACTTCACGGCCAACCTCTCTCCGATCGCCATTTCGCCGGACGGAACCCAATTGGCCGTTTCGATCGACGAAGGCGGCAGTCGGCAGTTGTGGGTGAAGGAGCTCGATCGGGGGCCGTTGGCCAAGCTCACGTTCGAGGGGTCTCAGAACATCCATCCGACGTGGACTCCTGATGGCCAATTCGTCGTGTTCTCGTCCAATCGCAGGGGGGGCTTGGACCTGTACAGGCAGCGTGCCGACGGAAGCGCGCCGGCCGAGCTCTTGTTCGACCACGAGGGCGACATCGTACAGTCGTCCTTCTCCGCCGACGGCGAGTGGATCGTGTTCACGCTGCTCGGTACGACGACGGACATCCTCGGATTCAGACCCTCGTCCGGGGAGGATCCCGTTGAGCTGGTGGCGGGCACGTCTGCCAACGAGGCAAACCCGGCGCTGTCGCCGGACGGGCGGTGGTTGGCGTACTCCTCCGACGTGACGAGCCAAACGCAGGTCTACGTGCGCCCGTTCCCGAACGTGAACGACGCGCGCTGGGTCGTGTCCACGAACGGCGGCGGGCGACCCCGATGGAGCGTCGACGGTCGGACGCTTTTCTATCGGGGCCCCGGACCCGAGATGATCGCCGCGGAGGTCCTGGACGGGCACACGTTCGCCACCGGCCAGCGGCGGGTGCTCTTTCCATTGGGGGATCTCGCGCTTTGGGACGTTGCCCCCGACGGGAGCGGCTTCATGTCCGTCAGAAGCCGAAGCGTGGATCAGGCGGTCCGACTGATCGTGGTGGAGAACTTCAGCGAGGAGCTGAAGCGGCTCGTGCCACACTGAGGCGGCTGCATCTCCTGCGCCGCGTCGCGCGATCCAGCCGTACGAGTCGACGCGCTCGGTCGGGCAACGGCCGGTCTCTCGACCACGGTCTGGTGACGTTGCCGCAACGGTCCGGGTCCGTGGACGCGGGTCCGTTCGCCGTACAGAATACGACGGTGCCATCCCCCTTCCGACCTACGACCATGCCCGACTCTAGCCGCGCCGCGTGCCCGCGGGTGTCGCTCCTCTTCGCCGTGGCCTTCCTGGCGATGGGATGTGCGACTCCCTCCTCCACCGCCTCGCCGGCGACTGGGAGCCGTACGCCGCGGAGGAGCTCGTCTCGTACATCGATTCCCACTACCGCACGATTGCGGAGCCGGCGTCCCGCGGCCTCACGGGGCACTCCATGGCGGCTACGGTACGATCCGCATCGCCATGAAGCGGGCAGCTCGGTCGCCCAATCCGGAGGCGCCGTCGCTCTGCCTCGACCTGCCCGTCGGGGACGACACGACCCGCATCGACGCCCGAGGCTTACTCGTCTCCGTTGGGCGGCCCGTCAGGTGGATCGCCGGGATCACCCGCCCCGAAGCCGACGCGACCCTCCAAGCGGATGATGTCGTCCCGAACGTCCTGCCCCCAAGCGTGCATGTCCCGAGCCCAGTGGTAGAGCCAATCGATGAATGCGCCCACCTCCTTCGTCTGCCCCTGAACCACGTTGTCCAGCGGAGGCACCTTCATGCGGTTGGACCTCCATTGTCTCTTCCGCTTCGCCTTCCCTTCCATGACAGCCTCCTATTGGTGCATTGGGAAAAAGGTGGAACTCACTCTCGGCGCCCCAACGCCCTGATCCGGGCCTCCATCCTCTCGACTCCAACCAGGTCCCCCAACCCACGCGCTGCTTCGCGTCGGATCTCGAGGCTGGCGGGCAGGAAGACAGGGTACACGAGGTTGGCCGCACCGGGGGAGTCGATGGTAGAGGCCTCATGATACGCCTCCGAGTACCGGCCCCTGGCCAGGAGGAGTCGGGCCATCGTCAACCGTTCGAATCCCAGGGACTCCCAGGCGTAGTAGAGGGACCCGCGGCGGACGTTCGGGTACAGCTCGCGGAACAACCGCATGGCCGCGACGGTGTCGTTGTCGGCGAGCGCAATATGGGCGCGAAGGCTAGCCGCGATCAGGCTTGCCCTTCGCGCGTCACCCCCCCTCGACGGATCCGCAACGAGGTCCAGCACGTGGCGTGCTTCGGCCACGTGGCCTCGGTGGGCGTCCCAGACGCCCAGGAACCAGAGCGTGGGGTCGGTCAGGTCAGGAATGCGACCGCGTAGACTTGCCGCCTCCTCTTCCGCCTGCGCGTCCACGGGAAGGCCCACGAGGGCATCGAGGATCAGATGAGGCTTGAGGGAGGCGGGATATATCGTGGTCGTGTCCAGGAGCGTGGTCAGATCGTCGACCCGACCGGTCGCTGCTAGCATGCTCTGAAGACCCACCGAGGCCGCGTAGCGCAACGCCCGGCTTTCCGATGTGTCGTGGGCCAGCACCGCCTGATATCCGGCGAGAGCACACTCGGGGTACCTGCCGGCCACTCCGAGGGAGCGGGCCGCCTCGAGGACCCCACTCACATCCTCCAGTACGCGTTCCCGCCAGTTGATGCCTGAGGCGGACCGCTCGGCACAGCGCAGCATCAGGGCGAGCTTGTCGGTGGCATATCCCACCGTATCCGGACTCTTAGCGCGGTACTCCCGGGCGAGATCGGTCGCCCGCTCCAAATCCCCCTCACGAACGGCGAACTCGGCCAGGTGAAAAAGGGCCGGGGCGGAGTGGTTCGTCAGCTCATAGACCCTGGAAAAGGCATCCCTGGCCAGCGAGTCTTGGGGCGTCTTGCGAGGAAGCAGGTGCGTATATACCTCCCCCAGACCGGTCCAGGCTTCTGGCCAGTTTCCGTCGATGGCGATGGCCTGCTCGAAGTGGTGGATCGCAGGGTCGGCTTGGGCGGCGAAGAACGCGTCCCACCCTCGGGCGAAGTCGCGCTGCATGGGCGTCAACGACCCGCCGTGCTCGAGCGCCAGGGCGATGAGCTGGCTCGCATCTTCGACCTGGTGTAGCCAGCTCGCCGCCTGGGCTCCCTTCACCGCCGCGAGGGCGAAGCCGGAATCCTGGGCCACTGCGGCCGAATAGGCCTGGAACGCCGCCTCGAACTGGCCGGCGTGGAAGTGGCGCTCGGCCTTTACGAAGGTCTGCACGGCCTCCGCGTCGCGACCGTCGATGGACGAGACATCCACCGTTTCCTCCGGGAGCAGCACCAGAAGCAGTTCTCCCACCGCCCGAACGCCGAGAAGACCGGCCTCCGCACGTGCTGCGGAGGCATGTGCTCGGGCGATCACCGAATCGCCTTCCGCTTCGTGCAGCGTAAGCCACGCCTGCGCACTGTCGCTGGAGAAAAGCAGGCGCCCGTGCAGGTAGAGCCCCGCACCGTGAGCCCGCGCGAAAGCTCTCCGTTCCCGACCGTTCATCCGGGAGACGTCCTGGGACTCGTCTGCGAGCTCCAGGGCGTTGAGCCAGCCGAGCGAGCCGCGGCCCGCGAGGGCGTTCCAGATGAGATAGGCGTTGTCCTCTCCACGCCCCTGTTCCTCAGGGAGGGGCTGGCCGGAAACCTCCAGGGGGAAGACGAGCAGCTCGTTTCGATTCAGCGGTCTCGAGGGGGGAAGGGCGAGGAGCCCGATCCCGAGCGCGGCGATCGCCAGTCCGGGGATCAGCGTCCACCTCGACCATCTCAGTCCTCCACCACGGGTTCTGGCGACCGTTCCCCCGCCGGCACCCTCTTTGATGGCGGTGCGGAAATCCGAAGCGGTCTCGAATCGATCGGATGGCGTTCTCGCAAGCGACCTCTCCACCGCCGCGATCAGCCCTTCGGGGAGGTCGGGCCGGATCGTGGCCAGGGACGGGAGCCCCTCGTTGACACGCTTCGCCAAGACGGCCAAGGGTGTGGAGCCCGTGAAGGGCGGCTCTCCGGAGAGCATCTCGAAGAGTACGCAACCGAGGGCGTATTGGTCGGTTCGCCCGTCCAGCGCAGCGTCACCGGCCGCCTGTTCGGGACTCATGTAGGCCGGGGTCCCCAGGGAGACCCGGGTCCCAGTCATGCGTTCACTTTGTGCCTCGGACACGGCGTGAGCCACGCCGAAATCCGCCAACACGGCATGGCCCGACTCGATGAGGATGTTCGCCGGTTTCACGTCCCGGTGTACCACTCCCTCGCCGTGCGCATAGGACAGCGCGTCGGCGATCTCACCGACGATCTGAACCGCATCGTCCAGTGGGAGTTGTCTCTCCCGCTCCATTCGTGACCGAAGGGACTCCCCCTTCACATAAGGCATGACGAAGTAGAGAAAGCCGTCAGCCTCGCCGGAGTCGAACAGGGGGAGAACATGGGGGTGCGTGAGGTTCGCGACGGTTTCGATCTCTCGTAGGAACCGCTTCACACCCAGGGATTCGGAGAGATCCGGATCCAGTATCTTGACCGCGACAGGGCGATGATGCTTGAGGTCCTCCGCCACGTACACGGTGGCCATCCCACCGCTTCCGATCATGTCCTGGATTCGGTAGCGATCGGCAAGGGCAGCACTCAGACGTTTCTGCGCACTCGCCGGCAGGGGCATGTCAACCGACCCCGGGGAGAGGACTATGACGTCCGGAGGCGTCAGCCAACCCGTGTCAAAATGCTCATGCGTTTAAGAAATGGGCAAGATCCGGGTCGTGGAAGCCGTCGCGGAGGGAGCTCGACGACCCCACGCCCACCCGGCAGAGCCAGCCGCATGTTTGCTCGACGTTGACTTTCGCCGCGGCGTGCAAGTGGCACACCACGTGCGGTTCGACTGACCTTGGCGACGCCACCTTCCCGCACTGCGGACCCCGCCCACGTCCGTTTCTGTGCCACTCGCGCCGACGAGGAGGAGCGCCGCCCCCTTCGGCAACGTGAGCCAAGATTGCCCCGGACGGGACGTTGTGTCTTGACCGGACGCTGCCCGCCGGGGTCGTCTGGCGAGGAGTTGGAATCATGAACGCGGCGCGAAGGCGGGGCCTCGGCCTCGCCACGATCTGGGTGGGTTTCCCTTCCCTGGCGCTGGTGACGGCTTGCAAGGACGACGGTGGGGCAGGTCCTTTCGTCCCGGCTCCCACGAGCATCGAGATCACGACGACTGCGCCCTTGGTCGCACAGGGGCAACGTGCCACGCTGAGCGCCCGGGTGCTGGACCAGTCGGGCTCTGCGATGAGCGGGGTCTCGGTCTCGTGGTCCAGCGACGACCCGAGCACGGCCACGATTGACCCGAACACCGGCCTCCTGGAGGGGGTCGACGGTGGCGAGGTCCGCATCGTTGCGCGAGCGGGGTCGCTGTCCGCAGACGTCACCGCAATGATCTACTACCCGGTGGTCGCGGACCAGGCGCGTCTCCGCTTCCGAGGAACCAGCGAGTCACGTTGGGACTGGCGAGAAGGTGGAGCGGTCTTCGAAGACCGCCTGGGTACCGAGGTCGGTGACGCATCGTCGCTCTATTTCGGCGACGGGGACCTGTGGAGCGCGACCGCCATGTTCCACTTCTTCCTGCCGGGCGGTCGCTTTCAGGCGGGTAAGGTGATGCTCGACGCCGCAGATCCACTCGTTCACGACGACGGCGTGTTGAATGCGGAAGCTCCGGTTCTCGGACTGCTCCGCCTGGAGTCGCAGGCGAGCGCGATCCTCCATGTCAGCACGGGCGGATGGGTGGACTTCCAGGAGGTGGTGCTCCCGCCTCAGCCGGGTGAGCGGAAGGGCGATCTCAAGGGACGCCTGATGGCGCGCCTGACGGGCTTCCGCCTCACGGACGACGGAGAGAGCATGAGTGTCGAGCCCCTCGGGGACGAGGCGACGCTCTACGGAGACTTCTGGGGCGGCCTCTACCACGAAGCGGAAGGGACGATGTCCCTCGAGGTCGTCGGAGGTCCCTACCCGGGGGTGTCGGCGGGAGAATATGCGTACGCGTGGTATGAAGGTTTCTCGACTTGGGGCGAGTTCACCTTCGGGTTGTTGGGCGCCGACGGTGAGCCGGTGGGACGGCTCCACGTTCACGTGCCCGAGGTTCCCCAAGTCGGGTCCTGGGCTCTGTCCGAGTGGTCCGATCCATGGTCCAGCGAGACGCCGGTTGGCCCGATGGCCGTTATCACCTATTCGAACGGGTGGATCTTCCACAGCGAGTCGGGCACGCTCGAGATCGACGCCGCGACGCCACCCCCCGCCTCCGACCTAGTGGGGGAGGTGCGGGGAAGCATCTCCGCTTCCCTGGTCTCCCCGCCCGATTCGCCGGACCCGGGTGGACAAGTGACGGTGACCGGTACCTTCCACGTTCCCTGGGAGAGCTACGGCTACCTCGGGCAGTCATTGGCAACACCTGGGGCGGCCCGCTGGCTCGCGGGCCTGCGTGCCGCGCCCGCGATGCCCGCAATGCGGAGACTACGGTAGTTGCGGACCGCAGAGGCCTACCGCCCCCTCGGGTCTGGGGGCGGTAGCGCCGGGTGGGACCGATCGTGTTCCAGGTCGTGCGCGAGGTGGACGGTGGCCGCCCCTCCGCGGCCAGGCTCTCGCGCGATGCGATCGCGGTCCGCGGGCCATGCGGCTCACCCGTCGCCCTTGCAGCCCCCGCTGCGGATCCGGTCCTCGACGCCTTCGAGGTACTCCTCGATGGCGCGCACGAAGTAGGCGGGCCGACCGGCCGCCGACGCCAGGCGCATCGCCTCACGGTAGTGCGCTTCGGCCTCCTGCAGGCGACACGCCGCCTCCAGCGCCTGGGCCAGGGCGGACTGGGCCATGAAGTGCTCCGGCGCCCGCTCGACGAGCGCCTCGGCGATGGGGAGCGCCCGGTCGGCCTGACCGGCGAGCTCCAGCCGGCGCGAGACCATGCGTACCCGCTCCACGGGCATCTCGACCTCGAACCCGACCTCCGCGGAGAGCCGCGCGAAATGCGCCTCGATCCGGGGCAGCGCCTCGACGCCCCGATCGTAGAGCTCGCTCCAGAGGTCCTGCGGATTCCAGGCCTCGAAGATCCACTCGAGGCCGTCGTGGGTCGCGCGGACCGGAGCGGAGTCGTGGGTCTCATCCGGCATCTCCCGCCACCTCCAGCGGAACGAGGACGGGGGATGCTCCTCCAGCGTCCTGACGAGGTGCAGGTTGGCGGCGAGCATGACGCCGCCCTCGTTGGCCATGGCCAGGTAGAGGCTCCCACGGGCGTCGGGGAAACGCTCGAAGATGTCGTCCAGCGAGGCCACGAAGCGCCCGTCGTCGTACTCGAGGCTCCCGCCGATCGAGATGTAACCGTCGAAGAGCTCCGGCTCGGTGTTGAGGATGTGGGCGACGAAGACGCCACCCGCCGAGTGTCCGATGAGCACGTCCAGCCGGTTCGTGGAATAGCGAGCCTCCACCCAGGGCTTGAGCTCGTCCCGGAAGAAGGTCTTGAACTCGTCCGCCCTCCCGACCGAGCCATCGCCGACCGGTGCGCCCTGCGCCGGCGGCGACATGTTGGCGTTCCGCTCCGTCGTGTTGGCGACGGCGACCACGATGGACTCCGGCATCCGATGGCTCTGGGCGAGCATGTGCACGGCGCCGGCCGTGTGCACGATGTGAATCGGCCCGTCCAGCACGTAGACGACGGCGTAGGCCCGGGTCGGATCGTACCCCACGGGCAGGGCTACCGTCACAGGCCGGTCCTCGCCGAGCGCCGCGGAGTAGATCGTGTACGTCCGACCGAGCACGAAGGGCTCGCCGTCGGGAGCCTCCTGTGCGGCCAGGCACCCGCAGCCTCCGCCCAGGAGCGCGCCGAGCGCGACGGCCGCGCGGAGCGCCGCGGGACAGGATCTCACCGACGGGCCTCCTGTTCCAGCGTGGTCAGGTAGTCGAGGAGCAGCACGATCGTCGACGACGCGTCACCACCCGGGTCCAGGCGGCGCGCCATCACGAAGCGCCGGCCGTCCCGGGTCACGTCGTAGTCGTGAGTTTGACTCCGATCCCCGAGAGAGTACGCCGAACCGTCGAAGAGTGGCTCACGGCCCGTCACGCGGAAGGTCGGCTCGGCCTCGTACGCGTAGGCGACCATCCACTCGTCCTCCACCACGAAGAGCTCGTCCGTACCCGGGGAGAACATGGGCGACGCGCCGCCGTTCGCGGTGATCTGTCGCCTGGACCCGGCCTCCGGAAAGGGTTGCACGTAGATCTGCCGAACCCCGCTCTCGTCGGAGGAGTAGGCGAGCCACCGGCCGTCCCGCGACACGGAGGGCTGGGACTCGTATGCGTCCGTCGCCGCCAGCGGGACGGGTCCAGACGCGCGGTCGGTCGGCTCTGCCATCAGGTCGGGATCGTCGGGATAATCCGCGGTGCGGTAGACCCACCACCCCCCGTCGGGCGTGAGCATCACATCCAGTCCGGGCAGCCCGACATCTTCGGGCTCTCCGGTCCCGTCCGGCCGTGCCCTTCGGACCTCGTTCAGGCGGACCGAGTCCCTCACGAAGCCGTACGTGTAGTAGATCGCCGAGCCGTCGCTCGCCCAGAACGGCCGGATGTTCAGCTCGTCGACGGGCCGGACCAGGACCAACGGCCCGTCGGGGAGCTCCTTGACGTGGATCGACGTCCTGCCGCCTCCCAGGAGCCCCGCGAGCAGCAGGTGGGATCTGTCGGGCGAGAGTCGGACGCGCGAGAGCGGCATCGCCAGCGTCGTGTCGACGGGCGTCTCGGTCCCGTCCCGCTCGACCCATACGGGCGAGCCCATGCTGCTCACGGTCGTGCGGCCGGAGCTGATGTACACCAGGTGGCCCCTGGAGGAAGCGTCGAAGGACGGACGGGCGTTGAACGACCCGCCGATGCCGGGGGCCAGCGTCGTGACGATCCGTTCCTCGTCGAGGACCCTCGAGTACTGGAGGTCCCGCACGCCCCCGCTGGTGAAGAGGACCAGATCGCCGAAGAGCACCGGATCCGATCCCGGCACGAGATCCCGGATCTCGCCCGAGCCGGGGTCGAGCAGCGCGATCCGGGAGCCGATGCCGAGGACCAGGCCACGCTCGAAGACCAGGAGATCCGTGCCCGCGACGGGCGCAGCCCATTGGTAGGTGTAGCTCCCGGAAGGGGTGGCGAGCACCTCCGGCTCCCCACCCCGATCCCGAACCCTGCTCACTCCTCGCTCGGCGTTGGTGTAGTAGATCCAGCCGTCGTCGCTCCACCCCACGCAACAACGGACGCCGTCCGGGAGGAGCGTGCGCACCGCGCTCGACTCGAGGGACAGCACACGCAGGGCACCCTCCGAGACCACGACCACCTCGTCGTTCTCCGGTGAAGGGTCGAAGTCGACGACGCCTCCGGTATTCGGGATGGGCCGGCCCATCCCGTCGGGCGACGACCAGCGGTGCACCCAGAGCTGCCACGGCCCGTCACCCTCGGCGGGTCCGGTGTAGACCAGCATGGATCCATCCGAGGAGAGGCGAAGCTGCTGCGGCCCGACGAGCTCCTGCCCCGGAGGAAGCACGACCGTCAGACGCATCGGGTCGCGGGTCGGCGACTCGCCCAGACCCGCGATCCACCAGGTCAGCATCGCCCCGACCGCGACTGCCGAGCCGAGTTGCGCCAACTTGGTCCAGGGCCGCCGCGCCCGGGCGCGCCCGTCCCGCGGGCGGGTTGCCCCGAAGGACGGCGACCGCAGCGCCTCGGCGAAGGCCGCACCGCTGCGGAACCGGTCCGCCGGCACCTTCTCGAGCGCAGTGCGGACGGCGGCGTCCACGTTCGGCGGGACCGACTTCCGCTGGTCGGAAACGGACTCGATCTCACCCGTGATGATCCGACCCAGCACGGCCTGCGGCGTGCTCCCCGTGAACGGGGGCTCTCCCACGAGCATCTCGTAGAGCACACAGCCCAGGGCGTAGACGTCGGTGGCCGGTCCGACGTTCCGGTCGCCCGTGGCCTGCTCCGGGCTCATGTAGTGCGGCGTGCCCAGCGACAGCCCGGTCTCGGTGAGACGGTGACCGCCCCCAGCGCGCACGGCGAGCGCGATGCCGAAGTCCGAGATCACGGGCGCCCCGTCCCGGAGCAGCACGTTGGCGGGCTTCACGTCGCGGTGGATGACGCCCTGCCGGTGGGCGTAGTCCAGCGCCTGGGCGAGGCTCGCCGCGATCGCGACCGCCTCGTCGACCGGGAGCTGACGTTCCCGCGCGAGGCGCTCCCGCAGGCTTTCCCCCTCCACGAAGGGCATGACGTAGAAGAGGTGGCCGCCCGCTTCGCCGGAATCGAAGAGGGGCAGGATGGACGCGTGCTGCAGCTTCGCGGTCGTCTTGATCTCCGCGAGGAAGCGGTCGGCGCCCACGACCGCGGCCAGCTCGGGCTTGAGGACCTTGAGGGCCACGAGACGCTCGTGGCGCAGGTCCCGTGCGCGGTAGACGGTGGCCATGCCGCCCTCGCCCGCCACCGCCTCGATGACGTACCTGTGCGCGAGGGCCTGGACGAGCTCGCTCGGGGGTCCCTCCACCGGGGAGTCGACGAGGCGACCGACGTCCTCCATGAACGTCTCCGCGCCGACCCCCTCCGCGAGGAGCGAAGCGAGCTCGGCGCGAAGCTCGGCGTCGCCGCCGCACGCCTGGTCCAGGAAGGCTTCGCGCTCGCCCTCGGGAAGGGCGAGGGCTTTCTCGTACAGACGTTCCAGGCGGTCTCCGCCCTGGGGATCCTTGCCGCTCACGTCACCCGTCACGGTCCGGCTCCGACTCGGTCGCGCGTGCCTCTCCCTCGCCCTTCGAAGGCTTCCGAGCGCTTCAGGTCCCGGTAGAGCCAGGCGAGCGCCACCGACCATCCTCGCTTGACCGTGGCCGGAGAGACGCCCATCGCCTCCGCCGTGTCCTTGATGGACATGCCGCCGAAGAATCGGCACTCGACGATCCGTGCCTGTCGCGCGTTCACCGCCTGCAGACGTTTCAGGCTGTCATCGAGCACGAGCAGTACCTGAATACGGTCGTCGGTGAGTCCTGGAGCGTCGCGAAGCGCGTCACGCATCTCGTCGAAGGAGACGCGTGCGTATCCTGCGCCGCGCTTGATCCGACGCTGTCGCTTCGCGTAGTCCAACAGGATCTGACGCATGGCACGTGAGGCCACGGCCAGGAAGTGCGAGCGGTTCTGCCACGAGGGGTGCTCGTTGTCGGCCAGCTTCACGTAGGCCTCGTGCACCAGGCCCGTCGTGTTCAGGGTGTCGTTACCGTTCCAGCGCCTACGGTGGATTCGGGCCAGCCCATGGAGCTCCCGGTAGACCAGCGGGAAGAGGTCGTCGAAGGCCTCCCGCTCACCCTCCCTGAGCCGCGCAAGGAGGCCCTCGACCCTCGCCTCGGGCGTAGCGCCGGTGACTGGCCGCTCTCGGGTCATGCGTCGTCCTTCCGTCACGAGTCGCTCGTAGGCGCATGACCGCGGCCTCACACCCACCGGCCGTAGTTAGTCGAGGAAGGGGGTCGGCGCAATGGCGACTTATCGGCTAGGTGGCGAGGCGTGGGATTCCGTCACCAGCCACTCGTGTGAAGACCCGTTCCGGGTTGCTCGTCTCGCCCACGTGATCCATCCTGGGTCGCAGCCGACCCGCCTCCGGGCGGTTCTCCTTACCTCCCCGGAGGCGTCGGATGCCGGACGACGGGTTCATCGACGGGATCAATCGGGACTTCTTCGGTGGGGGTCTGTCTCCTGCCTTTCTCGAAGGGATCCGACAGTTTCCCACCGAGCGTAGCGACGTCCGCGCTCTCATCGAGCGCATGTGCGACTTCGCCTCGCAGGCGGGGCTCAGGGCGGATGACCTCTCCGCGCTGCAGGGCGACGTTCTCGGGACGCTCATGGCCCGGATCCTCCCGGGCGCGTGGCAGGGCCGGGTGCCGCCGATCACGCTGAAGGGACGTCACGAGAAGCTCGATCGGCTCCTGCAGCTCAATCGGTACCTCGGCGAGCGGACCTCGGGTCGGATGCTCGACCTCGGATGTGGTTTTCCTCCGGAGACCACCGTGGACACGGCGGACGCTCTCCCCGGGTGGACGATCCATGGCGCCGATCCGTCGATCCCGACGGCGATGGTGCACGACCCGGAGGGCTCGTATGCCACGTTCGGGGCGGATGGTCAGATGATCTACTGCCAGCCCTTCGCTCCGACCGTCGAGAACTGGAACGCCCTCCTCGCGGACGTCGAGGCCACTGCGGCGCGGTTTCGGGACATCCGAAGCCGGTTCGGAGGAGCGGGACCGGGTCGGCACGAGGCGCCTGACGGGTCGCGCCTCTTCATCGAGCCCCAAGCCGCATACGAGCGGGATGGGCTCACCTTCAGCATCGGTGGCATCGGTCAGGTCGACGTCACCAGCATGGACGTCGTGCGCTGCTTCAACGTGCTCTATTACTTCGACCACGACTTCCGCCAACGGGCGCTCGAGTGGTTCGCGAGCATCCTGGTGGACGGCGGGATCCTCATCGTCGGGGGCGATTGGGCCTTCACCACCGAGTGCCGGTACTTCCTGTATCGGAAGGAGGAGGGGATGATGCGGCCCCGGGAGTTCACCTTCAGCCTCGATAACGTGGTCCCGTTCGGGGTCGTCCCCTTTTTCGCGCTCCACCCCAGGGACCGGGGGACGACGATGCTGGCCCGCATGGTTCGCACCCTACGCGACGACGAGGCGTTCCTCGCTCGCTACTACGACGTTGCCGACGGGCTCCGGAACCGGTATGGGATCTGCCCCCGGGGCGAGGACGGATATTACGGGACGGTGGCTTCCGACGCCGACCCCGGCGAGTTGTGGGGCAGGGTCCGGGACATCGCCGACACGATCGGCAGGGAGATGGGAGAGGAAGCCGTGGACGTCCTCGAGCGCTCGGGTCAGCGTGCCTGGATCAACGAGATCGGCATGGTGTCGGTTGCGCTGGATGCCGATCCGGCGTAGCAGACTTCGGAGTCTTCGCTCCTTTCCCAGCGCCCGACGAAGCGCGTCCCGACAGCCTCTCGAGACGGACGGCCGCCCCGGGGTGGTGGCGACCGTATCCCTCGGATTCTCGGGCTCAGCCGCCCGACGACTGCGACCAGGGGGGCACCACGCCCAGCGAGCGGGCGTAGGCGATCATCTGACCGAGGTGCTCGTGCTGGTCGGCGGTGAAGATCTGGTACAGCCGCGACACGGTCTGCTCCTGCCCGAAGGCCATGAGCTTGCCGGCTGCGAGCTTGGACTCGGCTTCGTCCAGGACCTTCTTCTGGTAGGCGTACGACGCGTGCAGATGGCGGATGACCTCGGCCTTGTCGGTCACCTTCTCCAGGCCCGCGAGGATCGCGCGTCCCTCGCCCATGCCCAGGTCCGCCGGCGGAGCGGCGCCGACGGCCGTCGGCATCCAGTAGTAGTTCTCGCTCGTGACGTGCATGAGCGC
>QJYK01000309.1 GCA_003248075.1 Gemmatimonadota bacterium
CGATCGAAGCAATAGACTGTCACGCCCAGGCGGAGATCCCGTCGCGCTTCGGATGGAGTGCGCCCCGCGCCGGGGTGAGCGGCAGGTGCAGGGCGTCCACGATTCCGACCGACTCGGAAACCCACGGAATGGCGTTCACCGCGCGCATCCCGGTGGCCAGCAGCCCGTGGTCGTGCACCGTCGTGTCGGCGTCGAAGCCCACCTCGAACTCGGCGTCGAAGCTGGGCTCGCCCTCGATCTGGACGCGCCAGGTATCGGAGGTCCCGCCGGTGCGGCTCTTCGGCCATTCGGGCGCCATGTCCGGAGACATCCGGTTGACGTGCTCGATCGTCACCACCTCCTCCCCGTCGACGATCCCGATGCACTTCGCCCAGATGGCGCCGATGGTTCCCGCCTGCACCAGGCCGCTGGCGGACCGGATGTCCACGGGTGTGGGGAGCACTTCGGTGCTCTCACGGATCTCGTCGAGCTCGACCCCGAGCGCTTCCGCGACCATGGTGACCGCAGCTCCCCAGCCGGCGATGATCGAGCCGGGTCTGCGCAGGCCTCCCTGGTAGTCGAGCGGCTGGCCGAAGCAGAACAGCTCGCGCATGTCCCAGGCGACCGGGTAGTGGGAGTAGTCGTGGATCTCCAGCCCGCGCACCTTGAAGACCTTGTGTGACATGGTCAAGAGGGCGATGGGAAAGAGGTCGCAGCCGAAGCCCGGCTCGATGCCCGTGGAGTAGATGGCGCTCTTGCCGGCTTCGCAGGCCTCCTTGAGCGGTGCCAGGAAGCGCTCGGAGACGGAGCCGCGCTCGTAGACGAGACCGGGCAGGGCGGTGGTCACGATGCTCTTTCCCGATGCCAGGATGCGGCACCAGTCGCTGCGGGCCTCGTGCGGGCGGGACGCCGCAGGAGCCACGTACACCACGCAATCCGCGTCCAGGGCGAGCAGCGCCTCCGCATCCCGGGTGGCGCGGACGCCCAGCTCCCGGTCCATCTCCGCGAGCTCGCCCGCGTCCTTGCCGTCCTTCGACTCCGAGTGGACCCACACGCCGACCAGCTCCAGGTTGTCGCGGTCCGAGATGGTGCGGATGGCGCTCTTGCCGATGCCGCCCGTGGCCCAGACGATGACCTTGTAGATCCTGTTCCCCGTCTGCTTCATCGGGTGCGCTCCCGCCTTCCGTGGCTTCTCCAGCCATGTGTGTTCGGCGTGCCATTGCTTCCGGGCACTCGACTCCGATGCTGCAACATCCCGGCCGGGTTGTCTCGGCACGCCGCACTGGCTGGGTTCGAGGGATCCCTGCGCGGATCGAAGGCCCTCTGCGAGGGCGACCTCGATCTCGGATCCGGCGGAGCTGCGGTGGGCTGGCGGGTTCCGGACCCGGTGGGTTCGGCCTATGCTCGGCCCATGGCGCCGACCGTCGAGACCCGCCCCTACTTCGTGCTCGGTGACCTGCTCTCGAACGTCGCAGTGGGGGCGCTCGTCGGAGCGATCACCGCCGCCCTCTTCGGCCCCGCCTGGAACATGTTCATCGCCATGCTCGTCGCCATGGCGCTCGGCATGGCCATCTCGCTGCCGTTCGCGTTCCTGTTCGGCGCACTCTTCGGTGCCATGGAGATCATGGTTCCGGTCATGACCACGGGGATGGTGTCCGGCATGGTGGTGTCGATGACTGCCGCGATGGGGACGGTCTCGGCCGGTCGCGGAGCCCAGGCTGGCGCCGTCGCGGGCGTCGGGGTGATCGCGGCCGTGTACCTGGCCAACGCGGTGATTCGCACGAGGACCTCGCATTGGATGTCGTGACACAGAAGAAGTGGGATCGTGCAGCCCCCAACTTCGATCTCATGGCCGGCTACGGACCGGAACGGCGCTGGCAGCCGGCGAAGCGCGAGCTCTTCTCCCACATGGGCGAT
>QJYK01000288.1 GCA_003248075.1 Gemmatimonadota bacterium
GAGGGCGAATCTACCAGTTGGACTGGGCGCCGTCCACTATCTTCTGGACCAGCAGCTGGATGGCCTCTTCGCGGCCGACGACCTCGTTCTCCGACGCCTCCAGGAACTCACCCTGGGCCATGACGTTCTGGTCCTCCCAGAGGATCACGTTCTCGACGAGATCGACGATCTCCACGCGTACGCGGATCTGGACCTGCCGCTGGAGCACCTCCGCCGCCTGACCGGCCGCGCCGGCGCGGTAGTTGGGCGCGTTCACGACATAGCCGACGATCGTGCCACGCACGATGGCGTCGGCGACGTCGGCCCCCGCCGGCCGGATCCCCAGGGCGCTCGGCAGCTCGCGGAGCAGCCTGTCGTACACCTCGTTGCTGAGCTCGAAGAGGTCCGTCTCGTTCTCGAACGGCTCCACCGCAATCGTGCGAATGTGCGCGGGGGGGAAGCTCCCGGCGCGGAACGAATAGCACCCCGCCGTGACCAGGATCCCCGCTATCGCCACCGCGCGCCGGACGGGCTTCATCGGATCTCTCTCCCGACCGGATCCCAGATGTCGGGCGGATACGCTTCCACGGACTCCACCGTCGAGCGGGTGAGCTTGAGCTCGCGGAAGGCAGCCAGGTTCCGGTAGGTGGCTTCCGCGGGATACCGCGACCCGTCGTCGCCGTCGAGCTCTACCCGCTGAACCACGTGTCCATCGTCGACGAGCTCGAGGCTGCGGACCGAGCCGTCCACGACGTTGTAGCGGAGCTCGTGCGCGTCCGGGTAGCGATAGCGGAGACGCAACCCACCGCCCTCCATGCGCTCCGCGCCGAGGAGCTCGGTCCCCATCCTGGGGCGGAAGACCCCCAGGACCCCCCACATGAGGTCGGCGGGCGGCAACACGTTCTCGGGCGTGCCGGGCGGGAGCCTCAGGTCTCCGTCCACCAGCGCCGCGCGGGCGAGGGTTTCGTTGTTGCCCATGAACAGATCGAGGCGGGCCTTGTAGGGAGGCTCGATGCGGGCTACCCCGCGGCCGCGAACCCGGACCCCGGCCTCGTTGAGCTGCCAGTCGAATACGACGCGGATCGGCTCGGTGAGCGCGGTGCGGCCTTCCAGCGCCAGGGCGATCTGCTCGGCATCGGGGGCCGGCTCGACCACCGCCGGAGGGGGTGGGGCACAGCCCGCGATCACGGACAGGGCGGCCGCGAGGGCCCGCATCGTTGCACGTTGTCTGGTGTTCTGCATCGCGGTCGGCTGTCGGGACGTGTTCGGGGGCTGATACCCAGGCAGGGCTCCGGGGTTACGCCCCTTGTTGCCGACCCGGTGCGGGGCGAGCTTCGGCCGGCCATGCCCAACGGACCCGTCTACCTCGCCTCCGACGCCCACCTCGGCGCCGTCCCCCCGGAACGGGAACAGGATTTCCTCGACTGGCTGAGCCACGCCGGCGAGCGCGCCGGGCGGATCGTGATCAACGGGGACCTCTTCGACTTCTGGTTCGAGTACCGAAGCGGGGTTACGGCCGGCTACGACCGGGTGTTGGCGCTTCTGAAGGACCTGACCACGGCAGGCATCCCGGTCACACTCATGGGCGGCAATCACGATTGGTGGGGCGGTGCCTACCTCCGCGACGAGATCGGCCTCGAGTTCCTCCAGGAGCCGGTGACCCGGGTGCTGGGGGGCCTGCGGACCTTCCTCGCACACGGTGACGGCCTCGGCAAGGGGGACCTGGGCTACCGGGCGCTGAAGCTGCTGCTGCGCGGCCGTCTCACGCGTCTCGCCTTCGGAAGCCTGCCTCCGGCGGTCGGCGATCGGGTGGCCCGGGTGGTCTCGGTGACCGAGCATCGCTGGGGACCACCGACGGAGGTGGACCGAGGCCGGTCGAGGGCCCTTGAGTCGTGGGGTGTGGACAA